>HF993298.1:189-35120 GCA_000436795.1 Bacteroides sp. CAG:1076 | reverse complement strand
TAACTTTTAATCTTTCGGTAAAAATTTACCGAAGTATTGTACATATACAAGGCGCAAAAATACAAAAAATATCGTATTTTCGCACTAAATCTAAAATTTAGTAACAATGCATTACTTAAGGAACTATCCACTTTCACTGATTATAGCTATTATTATCTGCTACTTGTCATTCTTCAGTCCCCCCAAAACCGAACTGGATAATGTGCCTTATATCGACAAACTTGTCCATATCTGTATGTATGGCGGACTAACAACTATCATCTGGTTCGAATACCTCAAGCTGCATCATCGCATTACATGGAAAAGACTGATTGCAGGAGGTATTATTTTGCCCATAGCAATGAGTGGATGTATCGAAATCTTACAAGGGACATGTACTGAAAACCGCAGCAGCGACTGGCTCGACTTCATAGCAAACTCTATAGGAGTAGGCTTAGCCTGCCTGTTAGGATATTATGTCATTCGCCCTTTAGTAGACAAATTCCTTTAAGTAAAAAAGAGAAACTCCGGGAACTTCCCAGCCCCCGGAGTCAATGAAAAACGTTATTAATTATTTTTAAAGATAGAGAGTTTTCTTTACAATCAGCGGAAGTCCTTCAGTTCTTCCTGCAGTTTCTGCCGGGTAAAGTAAATACGACTTTTCACAGTTCCCAGCGGAAGTCCCAACTTATCGGCAATTTCGCGATACTTGAATCCCGATACATACATCGAGAATGGTATACGATATTCTTTAGGCAATGCATTTACAATACGGTGCATTTCCTTTAAATCATAAGAACCTTCAGTAGAATCACCTTCGATATCGAAATTCTGATTCAGATAATATTGGTTGTCGGTCTGGTCTACATAAGTTTGATCGCGCAATGCTTTCCGATAGTTATTGATAAATATATTGCGCATGATTGTGTAAATCCATCCCTTAAAGTTCGTTTCGGCTGTATACTTCTCTTCATTATCCAACGCTTTCAGCGAAGTTTCCTGAAGCAAGTCATTTGCTTCTTCGCGATCTGCCGTCAACTTATAAGCAAAATTCAATAGTTCTGTCTGAACACTTAACAGATCCTGAGCAAAATTAGCAGTTCTCATAATTTTATAAATGGTGTTTGAGATTAATATTCTTGTTTTGTTTTGACACTGCAATATTAGCCCAAAAACGAACAGCCAATTTCATAAAATCAGGTATGAAACAGGGGAATATCTATCATATAACAGTTTTTACCCCCTTCTGTGATAGTTTACAGGTGGTCTTTCCACCTGTTTAAGAAAAAAATAGCCCTACTTCCAGGTTGTATAGGGCTCTTTCATCAGAAAAGAATTATAATATTTAACCTGACCTGTCACTTCTTCACCAAGAAAAGCAGGACGCAGGAAAGCTTCTTCCTCGGTAGAGAGTTCTATTTCTGCAACAACCAATCCTTCGTTTTCGCCATAAAACTCATCCACCTCGAAAGTATGCCCACCAAAATTCACCAAATAACGTGTCTTATCAATGAGTCCAGGTTCACAAAGTTTCATCAACTCCTCCGCCTCATCGAGTGGGATTTCCTTCTCCCACTCATAGCGGCTCAATCCAGAATCATTCGAAGGCCCTTTTATAGTAAGAAAACCTTTCTCATCCCGGACACGTACTCTGACAGTTCTCCCGCGGGCACTGCAAATATACCCTTGTTTTATCCGGCTTTTACTTTCAGCCAACTGGCGATAAGAATCATCCTTCACCAAAAACTTGCGTTCTATTTCCTGTGCCATCGCGGTCGTTGTTTTTTTAAGACAATGAATAAAGAGTCATAATCAAGACAGCCAAAATAATCAGGCCGATGCATAAATACTTTATCAAACGATTTGCCTTTTGTTCTTCCTGCTTGCTAAAATCCTGTTTCTTGTTATGTTTCTTAGTTCCCATAGCTATTATATTTAGATTAAACTTTTATTTTAAAGATACATAAATTTCAACAAAAGCTCAAGAAATTTATCGTTTTATGCTTCACTATCCGAAAATTCCATCAGATAAGCCTTGATAAAACCATCTATTTTACCATCCATAACTCCGTTGACATCCGAAGTCTGATAATTGGTACGATGGTCTTTCACACGACGGTCATCGAAAACGTAACTACGGATTTGTGAGCCCCATTCGATTTTTTTCTTTCCAGCCTCTACCTTAGCCTGTTCTTCCATACGATGCTGCAATTCCTTATCGTACAAAATAGAACGCAACTGACGCATTGCATTTTCCTTATTCTTCGGCTGGTCACGGGTTTCTGTATTTTCAATCAAGATTTCTTCTTCCTCACCGGTATAAGGATCTTTATACTGGTAGCGCAAACGAACTCCCGACTCAACTTTATTTACGTTCTGACCACCGGCACCACCGCTTCGGAAAGTATCCCATGACAAGCGAGCAGGCTCTACAACAACTTCGATAGAATCATCAACCAATGGAGTGACAAATACGGAAGCAAAAGAAGTCATTCGCTTACCTTGCGCATTGTAAGGCGAAACACGAACCAAACGATGCACGCCATTTTCGCCTTTCAGATAACCATAAGCATATGCACCTTCGATATTCATGGTTACAGTCTTGATTCCAGCCTCATCACCTTCCTGCAAGTTTGCAACAGAAAGCTTATAACCGTTGCTTTCAGCCCAACGCATATACATACGCATCAGCATAGAAGCCCAATCCTGACTCTCCGTACCACCTGCTCCTGAATTAATTTTCAGTACACAGTCCATCTGGTCAGCTTCCGAACGAAGCATATTCTTCAACTCAAGTTCCTCCAAAGCATGTAATGCCTTATTATATGCTTCTTCAACTTCAGCCTCGGTCACCAGCTCATCTTTATAAAAGTCGAAAGCCAGTTCCAGTTCATCAGCCAATGTCTTTACATTGTTGTATCCTTCAATCCATCCCTGCAGGCTTTTCACTTTCTTCATCTGAGCTTCTGCTTTCTTCGCATCATCCCAAAATCCCGGAGCCTGCGTACGAAGCTGTTCCTCTTCTACTTGTACCTTCTTATTTTCTATATCCAGATAACGATAAAGAGCTTCAGTACGTGTCTTTACATCTTTTAGCTGTTCAATTGTAATCATATATTGAATATCTTGTCTTTTATTCGGATTGCAAAATTACATATTTCGCCCGTGAAGTAAAAACGAGGAATAAAGATTTTAATCCTTTCTCCAGACAGAATCTTCATTTCACAGGCTGTTTATTTCTACTCCTCGTACATTTTTTCTATTTCGGCAGCATAATTCTTCATCAGCACCGGACGCTTGATCTTCAATGTATTGGTCAACTCACCCTTTTCCATACTGAATGGTTCCGGCAACAAGGTAAAACGCTTCACCTGTTCGTAATGAGCAAACTCCTGCTGCAGCGTATCAATTCTCAACCGGAACAGATCGATGATTTCCTGCTTCTGGAGCAAATCTTTTATATCTGTATATGCAATGTGATGCTCTGCCGCATATTTTTTCACCTGCTCATATTCCGGAACAATCAAGGCCGAAACGAATTTCCGCTGGTCGGCTATGATAGATATCTGATCTATATAACGGTCTACGACCAATTTTGTTTCGATAGCCTGCGGGGCAATATACTTTCCGTTCGATGTTTTAAACAAATCTTTGATACGTTCTGTCAGATAAAGGAAACCATCTTTCAAATATCCGGCATCTCCCGTATGAAACCATCCGTCCTCCGTCAAGACCTGACGCGTCATAGCTTCTTTTTTATAATAACCTTTTGTCACCGTTTCACCACGCAACAAAATTTCATTGTTCTCACCTATCTTGATTTCCAGTCCAGGCATCACACGTCCTACCGAACCAATCCGGAAACTATCGAACCAGCAGCACGATACGGTAGCGGTAGTTTCAGTCAATCCATATCCTGCTATCATATTAATGCCGACCGAATGTACAAATTCTTCCACCGCAAACGGAATAGCAGCTCCGGCCGTAGGAAAGAAATTTCCATTTTCGATACCGATAGTCTTTTTCAACACGCTATAGATTGTCTTCTCATAAAATTTATATTTCATGTGCAACAACGGAGGTGGTGTCTTTCCATTCATCAGATAAGTAATGTTATGCTCACGTCCTACCTTCAAGGCATCCTGCATCAAACTCTTTTTGAAACCGGTTGTTTCATTTATCTTTGCCAGAACTCCAGCATATACTTTTTCCCAAAAACGAGGAACACTGCACATGGCCGTAGGACGAATTTCCTTGATGGTCTTCTGTATATCCTGCGGACGCAAGTTTACACACAATGTACACCCCTTATTTATACAATAATAACTCCATGCACGTTCAAAAATATGCGTAAAGGGAAGAAAGTTCATAATCACGTCCGATTCACTTAAAGTTGTCAGACGTTTATCATGGGCTGCAAACGCTGCTTCGTAACAGGAATGATGAAGCATCACTCCCTTCGATTCACCTGTTGTACCCGAAGTATAAAGGATATTAGCCAAATCGCCGTTACCCGACTCTGCCGTACGTTTATCCACTTCTTCCTGAAACGCTCCATTTCCTCCCAACTTCAGAAAATCAGAAAAATAAATGGAATTTGTATCACCAGCCGAACGCTTTACCTTCGGATCGTATATGATAATTTGCTTCAGCGATTTACATAAGTTCTGTACCCGGTAAGCCACATCATACTGATACTGCTCGCCCACAAACAAGAAACGTATCCCCGCATCTTCCAATATATAGTGTACTTGTGCCTCCGAGCTTGTGGCATACAGCGGGATAGTAACCACCCTGCTTCCGAAAGCGCCAAAATCTGTATACAGGCATTCCGGCATATTTTGGGAGAATATACCAATATTCTCCTGGACCCCTGCCCCCAAAGCGATCAAAGAGTTCGAAACACTTTTTACTTTTGCTGCAAACTGATTCCACGAAACGGGAACCCAGCTTTCGGTTTCATAGTTTCGATATTTTAAGGCTACGCGGTCACCATATTTTTTTGCCTGACGGCAAATCAAAGTAGATAAATAAGAATTACTCATTTAAAATTTAGTTATTTTATTATCGCTGAATGCAAAGATAGAGTTTAATTTGGAATAAATAAAGTATCTTTGCCGCACAAAACAGAATCTTTTTTTATGTTAGACATTGGTTATTACACATCCGAAGCACTGACACTGCTTCAGGCATTAATCGGCATCCCCTCCATCAGCAGAGAAGAAGAGGCTGCTGCCGATTTTTTACAAAATTACATCGAGGAAACCGGCATCATGACCGGACGCTCCGGAAATAACATCTGGTGTATCAGCCCGATGTTCGACACCCAACGTCCTACCATATTGCTGAACTCTCACATAGATACAGTAAAACCTGTCAACGGCTGGCGCAAACAACCCTTTACGCCTAAGATGGAAAACGGCAAACTGTATGGACTGGGAAGCAACGATGCCGGTGCCAGTCTGGTATCTCTCTTCCAGACTTACCGCTATCTGTGTGCCACTGAGCAGAGTTATAACTTGATATTCCTGGCTTCTTGCGAAGAAGAAGTTTCCGGCAAGAACGGAATCGAAAGTGTATTGCACCAATTACCCCCCATTACTTTGGGAGTTGTGGGTGAACCTACCGAAATGAATCCTGCCATCGCCGAAAAAGGATTAATGGTACTCGATGTTACGGCGCGAGGCAAGGCGGGCCATGCTGCACGCGAAGAAGGCGACAACGCAATATATAAAGTACTGGACGACATTGAATGGTTCCGGAGCTTCCGCTTCCCGAAAGAATCGTCTTTACTGGGTCCTGTCAAGATGAGCGTAACTCAGATAAATGCGGGTACACAACATAATGTTGTGCCCGACTTGTGTACTTTTGTTGTCGACATCCGCAGCAACGAGTTCTATTCCAACGAAGAACTGTTCAAGGAAATTTCCTCTCACATCAGTTGTGAAGCAAAAGCACGTTCGTTCCGCCTCAACTCTTCACGCATTGATGCCGACCATCCATTTGTAAAACGTGCCATAGAATTGGGCAAAGTACCTTTCGGATCACCGACACTATCCGACCAGGCACTCATGCCTTTCCCCTCTGTAAAAATCGGTCCGGGTAAGTCTTCACGTTCACATACGGCCGACGAATACATCATGGTAGGAGAAATAGAAGAAGCCATTGGAACCTACATCTCCATACTGGACGGATTAAAATTGTAGTAAATCAACTTAAAAGAAAAAGATGATGAAATTATCCCGAAAGATATTCAGCCTGATAAGCCTGTTGACGGGTATATTACTTATTCCCGCATGCGGCAGCAGCAATAAGAACAGTCAGGAAAACGAAGCAGAGAACCAACCATTGGTAAAGGCTCCCGACTTCAATGCCGACAGTGCTTATTTGTATATCAAAAAGCAAGTCGACTTCGGACCACGTGTCCCGAATACTGACGCACATCGCTCCTGCGGTGATTATCTCGCCAAGCAACTGGAGAACTTTGGAGCAAAGGTCTACAATCAGTATGCCGACCTTATGGCATACGACGGCACGATGCTGAAATCGCGTAACATTATCGGAGCCTATAATCCCGACACAAAGAAACGTGTACTGCTGGCCGCCCACTGGGACAGCCGCCCTTATGCTGATGCAGATGAAGAAAAGAATCACCATACTCCTATCGATGGAGCAAACGACGGTGCGAGTGGTGTAGGCGTATTACTGGAAATTGCCAGACATTTGCAACAGAAAGCTCCGGCAATTGGCATTGATATCATATTCTTCGACTCGGAAGACTATGGAATACCCGACTTTTACCAAGGAACTTACAAATCGGATACTTGGTGTCTGGGCTCACAATACTGGGGACGTATTCCGCATATACCAGATTATAAGGCACGATTCGGCATCCTGCTCGACATGGTGGGAGGGAAAAATGCTACCTTCTATTATGAAGGATACTCCAAACGTACAGCCAGCCAGCCGATGCAAAAAATCTGGGATACAGCACATCGTCTGGGATATACCCAATACTTTATCAAGAACGACGGCGGAGAAGTCACCGACGACCATGTGTATGTAAACAACTTCCGCCAGATACCGTGCGTAGACATTATTGATTTCAGTCCAAACAGCCCGAACGGTTTCAACCCGACCTGGCATACCTTGAACGATAACCTGGATAACATCGACAAGGCAACCTTGCAAGCAGTAGGACAAACCGTGATGACTGTTATCTATAACGAAAACTAATTTACAGGAAATAAAGACTAAAAGGAACAAAATATGAAAACGATCAACGAACTCCAAGACGAAGTTATCGAAGAATTCAGTGACTTCGACGACTGGATGGACAAGTACCAGTTGCTTATCGACCTGGGAAACGAACAAGAACCTCTCGACGAAAAATATAAAACAGAACAAAACCTGATAGACGGTTGCCAGAGTCGTGTATGGCTTCAGGCAGATTTGGTAGACGGAAAAGTAATCTTTCAGGCCGAAAGTGATGCCCTGATAGTAAAGGGTATCATCACGTTGCTGATAAAGGTCGTATCGGGACATACACCCGACGAAATCTTGGATTCCGATTTGTACTTTATCGAGAAAATCGGGCTTAAGGAACATTTGTCACCTACCCGCAGCAACGGTCTGCTTGCCATGGTTAAGCAGATGCGCATGTATGCTCTTGCCTTCAAGGCAAAACAAGAAGAAGAAAAACATTAACTGTTTTCCTATAAATGCCATTCCTTTTTGCCTATGAGCAGACAGAATGGCATTTTTCACATTTTATCAAGACCTTCTCACCATCAGCCAGCGTAGTGGCAAACAAATAAATATCCCCACCCTCTTTCAGCTTCAGCTTTTTACGAAGATCGGCCACCGAAGACGGAAAATTACGTACCGTCAGGTTTGCCTTATCCACTCCGGTCAAAAACGATTTCAGTTCCTTTTTGCCAAATCCCGATACAGCTATTACCCGAAAGCAACGTCCGGGAAAATCAATTTCCGTATCAGAAGTATACAGATGACTGTTAGGATGAAGCTTCTTCACACCGTAGCGCTCTGACAAGATACGGTATGCTCCGGCTTTCAGCAAGGCAGCCCCCGGTTCATACAGATAATCTCCTACCCGTTCTGCCATAATACACGAAGCGTTCCGTTCCTGCGAAAGAGTAAACTCCACGTGTTGATGAACAAAGTTATTAACAACCTGTTCACAACTTATAACTACCTCTTTATTAGATTGTTCAGAAGAGAGATCACGCTTTTCAAGAATAATTATCAACTCTTTGCACTCGTTATTAACAGCTACAATATGTATTTCACGGACATGCTTCAGATCGTTCAAAGCCGATGCCATATCGAGCATCGGCGAAAGCTTAATCATCACAATGCGTCCCCGCTCAACCAAAAGCGGTTCGAGCGCACACACATTCGGTTCGCAGTCGACAATAGCCACCGTCTTGCCTCCATGACTGTCGCGACGTGCCGGATCGAGGAACAAACAATCCACCCGATTCATCGTTTTGAGAAACGCTGTACCGTCAGCCTGATGTACGTGAATATGTCCAACTCCCAGCAATGGAAAATTATGTCTTGCCAGTTCACACAATACCCCCTGCCGTTCTACATAATCAGCCTGCCTGAACCGACGGGCTATAAACGAACAGTCCACTCCCAGACCTGCCGTCAGATCGGCAAATGTATCACCACTCACCAGCGAAGCCTTATAGCGTGCGGTTATTTCCGACGAGCACTGTTCCATCGACAAATGCTGGGGATAACGGATACCTTCCGTCTGAGCCCATGAAGGCACCTTCTTTTCGGCAATCTGCCATCCGGCTATCTGCACCACAGCTTCGGTCATATCCACATCAGGATATTTACCAGCCTGCAAAGCAAGCAAGCGAACATCGTCGTGACGATGCTCATCAATAAAGCGAGAAGTTTCGGGAGATATTTCTTTCATTGTACACAGAAAAAAATATCCCGCAAAAATCATGAGATTTCTGCGGGATAGAAATTTTAAGACTTGAGAGGTATTAAAAAAGTAACCTGCTCTTCATTAATATTCTTCTTCATTGAAGAAAAAATCTTCTTTGCTCGGATAGTCCGGCCAGATATCTTCTATGCTTTCGTAGATTTCATCTTCATCTTCCATTTCCTGCAAGTTCTCAATTACTTCCATCGGCGCTCCTGAACGCATAGCATAGTCGATTAACTCGTCTTTTGTTGCGGGCCATGGCGCATCTTCCAGCTTTGAGGCCAATTCCAATGTCCAGTACATAGTATTTAAGTTTTAAAAAGTTTTACATTCCAACTATTGAGCCACAAAAGTATAATAAAATCTTTCATGTGCAACTCTTATCCCAATAAATTTCATCATGCAGTGTTAATTGATTTAACTTTCGGGATAGAATGAACAAATAATCGGACAATCTGTTCACAAATTGCTTTACTTCCGCATCAATTTCACAATTTTCATGTTCCTCAAGTGCCAGAATCCTGCGTTCCGCCCGACGGCATACCGTACGGCATACATGACAGAACGAAGCTGCAAGCGCCCCTCCGGGAAGTATGAACGCTTTCAATGGAGGCAACGATGCATCCAGTTCATCGATAGCACGTTCCAGACGCGCCACAGCTTCTGCCGAAATCTGGCTGGCTACGTGCAAGTCGGTAGTCGACTGGTCGGTGGCCAGATAAGCTCCCAGCGAAAAGAGTTTATGCTGGATATAAAGCAGAAATTCGCGTATATTATCATCCTCTACAGATGCGACCAGCACACCCAAGTTGGCATTCAGCTCATCCACCGTGCCATACGCCTCCAGGCGTACATGCGTCTTGGGAACTCGCATACCTCCTACCAGAGAAGTTTTTCCAGCGTCGCCGGTTCGCGTATAAATCAAACTTTTTTTCATAGCATACAGTTTATGTTATTAAAGGAAATTCACGATACGATGTTCTTTAATCCGTTTCTTGTCAAAGAAAACCAGTCCGACGTCATACAAGTCGAAAGTCACTCCTGTACGAGGATCATCGACAACCTGCTTCCACCATTTCCGCTTTTCTTTTGTGGCATAAGGAGAGCCGATAAAGAAACACGTACGTGAAGAAACCGCAGGAAGCAATGCCTCGAAAGCTTCCTTATAATAAGGAGTAAAAGCAATATGTACGACATCGGGGCAAGCATGCTCTTCTATATAACGATGCAGCAGGCCAATTTCATCTCCGCAACGATAATCCACCTGTTCACAGTCTGATAGCAAGCGTACAACCTCTTCATGACATTTTCCTTCATCGAGCGTACATAATGCAACGTGTCTGGCTTCGGCCATATATCTTGCCGACAGCCCACTACCGGTTCCCACTTCGAGCATGGCAGCAGGCTGCAAGTAATTGACCAGACGAAACAGCAGCCGGTCTGTTTTTTCACGATAGTGAGGCAAGTGTGCTACGTCTTTCCTCTTGGCATGCAGCAGACTATAAGCATAAAAAGCCAGCCGCTCGTACACGACAAAAGTTATCAGAAAGAAATCGGATGGCGAATGTACTCCGTATCCACAGCGATGACGGAAACGACGGCACCAGTTCCACCCACGCAAAAACAAGTTCGGCATAAATTCATTTCTTTAGTACAGTGAACAAAGATAGAGAAAAAAATATTGCCATCCGAAAAATATCGAATGGCAATACCTTATAGAACTAAAAAAACAATCAAAGTTTTTTTTATTTACTTGCGTGCACCCAGCTTGTCATCCAGATACAAGATACCAGCATGGTCACCGCATTTTTTCAATTTCTCAACAATACCTTGTGCCGTAGCCTCTTCTTCTACCTGTTCGCGGACATATCCCCACAAGAAATCCTGAGAAGCCTTATCCTTTTCTTCCGAAGCTACATTGACCAATTCGTCTATCAGTTCAGAAACATGGCATTCGTGCTCATAGACATGCTCGAAGACTTCGAGTACACTGCCCCATCCCTGTGGCACAACGTCTACCTTGTCAACCAACGCAACTCCGCCACGTTTAGCAAGATAGTCGGCAAGATCATAAGCATGCTGCAATTCTTCCTGTGACTGCAACTTCATCCAGTGTGCAAAACCGTCGAAACCTTCTTTCTTCAAGAAGAAAGACATCGAAAGATAAAGATTAGACGACCACAATTCAGCTGTAATCTGATCGTTGATTGCTTTTTGTAATTTTTCTGAAATCATGATACCTAAATTTTAATGAGTAGTAAACTTATACTAAGTGATAAACAAACAGAATGCCAGCAAGCCCCCTAAGCAACCCTATTTTATAGAAAATTAAATAGTGAAGCCTGTCGTTTACCCGTTTCTGTCAAGATGGCACAGCGGCAACTGCCGGGAAGGTCATAAGGGCTTGACAAAAAGACACGGAGATTCCAACGACATTTTGTACGAGCCTTCCCGACAAGTAGAAAAACCCATCGGCATCCTTCGAAAAAAACGTGCTGACGTTTTCTGAAAATTTGTACAAACAAAAAAAGTTTTTGTACAAATTTTCGGGAGATTTACACAGGCTTTTTTCAAGATGTTACAGCATGGTCCGAAACATCTCCTGAAGACTTACTCATATTTCGCCCATCAATCATTCCCTTGCAGGCAGCCATAAACAAAAACACTTGCTATCTTTGCAACTGGATAAACAAAAAAACAAATACAACAATGAACAAACTTACCGGTCGTTTCTCCAGCGACACACGCAGCAATCCCATGTTTCATGTACTGGCTCTGATCATTGTCGCAATATGGGGAATCACGTTCATATCGACAAAAATACTTCTGAAATCAGGACTAAGCCCTTCCGATATACTATTCTACCGTTTTATTCTGGCATACATCGGAATATGTCTTTGCTCCCGACCATTCAAACTTTTTGCTTACAGCCTGAAGGATGAATTTCTGTGCTTTTCCATCGGACTGCTGGGAGGGACTCTTTATTTCATTACCGAAAATACGGCCTTAAAATATACAATGGTGTCGAATGTCGCCCTGATATGCAGTACAACTCCGCTACTGACCATGCTGATACAGTACCTTCTTATCAAGCAAACATTACCCTCCGGAAAAGTTCTCACAGGTTCCATACTGGCTTTCGCCGGTGTGGGGGCTGTCATATTCAACGGCAAATTCGTACTTAATCTGAATCCGGCAGGAGATTTGCTTTGCCTCGCCTCAGCCTTGTCGTGGACTTTATACACGTTGGTGTCCAAGTATCTGACTGATAAATATCCTGCCATGTTCATCGTGCGTAAAACATTCTTCTACGGTCTGCTTACGCTTATTCCTTTTCTGGCAATACAAGGTTCACTGACTACCTCGCCTCGTATTCTACTACAGCCGGAAGTATGGAGTCAGCTCCTTTTTTTGGGAATTGTGGCTTCATTTCTCTGCTTCATGTTGTGGAATGTCTGTTTACGAAAATTGAATACGATTGTCTTGTCGAACTACATTTACCTGATTCCAGTCATATCGATATCAGCCTCAAATCTCATCTTGGGTGAAAGTTTGAATGCTGTAATTATAGCAGGCACAATACTGGTTATAGCAGGAATGTACTTTGCCGGAAAATAAAAGGAAAGGGGGTATTAAAAGAAAAAAAGCCAAACAACCAACTGGTTGTTTAGCTTTTCCTGGTACCCAGACCCGGGGTCGAACCGGGATGGATGTTACTCCACTGGTGTTTGAGACCAGCGCGTCTACCGATTCCGCCATCTGGGCAACTTTTTTTCAGGGAAATGTTTCCCCTTAATTGCGGTGCAAAGATATGAACATCTTTCTAATCCTCCAAATATTTCACACGTTTTTTCTCGTTATCCCCACAATCTGACAGATTTTACACCGACAGCGCACAGTTATCACGACCGTTGACATGCTGTTTTAAGACTTTTCTGCAAAGCATAGCGCGTACAAACGTACGAACATACAGAACCGACAAGAAATATTATTCCTGTAGAAACCATTATATTACCAATTCCGACCAACGGTGAAACAATTCCTCCAAAAGCAAATCCCAATGCTCCCAATAAAGCAGATGCCGTTCCCGCATTATCGTGTTCGCAGTCCATGGCTAAAGTATTGGAAGCAGTAAAAGTAAGTCCAAGCATCGACAAAAGACCAATCAGCAACAATTCGTATACCCAGAAACTGCAATCCGAAACTAAAGCTACCAGAAGCAATGCAGAAATCAGGACCATTCCGGAACTACCATAATGCAAGGCTTGCTCCAGTCGGCGGAACCTGATGGCCGAAGCTGCCGATATGACAATAAATATGGCATTTATTCCAAAACATATACTAAACATCAACGGGGAAAATCCATAATGCTGCTGCATAATGAACGGTGCCGAAGAGATATTGGCAAACAGCACGCCTTGTGCAAAACCGAACTGTAATGTATAGCATACATACCTGGGATTACGAAGAACATCGATGAAGCTGCGGAACACATGCTTCCAGCTTTTTTCTTTTCTCGCCTCAACCGGAAGTGATTCTTCAAAATGAATGCTTCCCCAAAGCAATATCAATCCCAGCGCAAAAAGGCACCAGAAAATGCCTGTCCAGCCTACACTTCCTGCAAGGAACCCTCCTCCCATGGGTGCTGCCACAGGAGCTACCCCATTGATAGCGCCAATCAATGCCAGCATTTTTGCCAGCTCACGCCCAGCATACTTGTCGGCTGCAACCGAACGTGATATAACAATCCCTCCTGCTCCGGCTATGCCTTGCACCAAACGCCAGCCGACGAACTGCATAATGGTATAAGAATAGATACAACCGATAGTAGCAACAGCAAATAGGGTCATCGATAGAATAAGCGGTAATCTGCGACCATATTTGTCGCTTAACGGCCCGAAAAGCAACTGCCCGACCGCAAGTCCGATCATACTTGCCGTAAGTCCTAACTGAACCATCGAAGATGTAGTATGGAAATATTCTGACATGGCTGGCAAGGTAGGCAAATACATATCCGTAACAAACGGTCCAAACGCCGTAAGCATTCCTAAAAACACAAGTATAAATACCTTCGAATTCTTTTTACCCTTCATCTTATTATCTTTTTTACCGCTGCAAAATTAAGGAACTTTCCTACAGAGATACCAACGTTTTACGGCACAAAACTTATCATTTCGGGAACAAAATCAAGTTTTTTTCCGATAAATTTCTACATTTGCCTACATAAACAGAATATCAACCATGACACCTCCTTTCTCATCCGACACATCGGTCATGCGATACGAAGAAACCAATCTGGCTTCACTCACGCAATATCCCTTTCGATTTGAATGCGGCATGCAATTACTTTGTATCAGCGGAAATAGTATTATCTCTACCGGAGTAGAACGATATGACTTCTGCGAAACTTCAGAGTTGATTTTTCTGGGAGGAAGTCTGATACAGGTTATCGACCCTTCACCCGATTTTAAAGTAAGAATGTTATTGTTTCCCAAAAACATTTTCTTGAAAGCATCCCTGCCGATTGACACTTCATACTTTAACTATATGAGCGAAGTTCCTTACTTCAACCATGCAGCGAACGACGCCAGCCGAGAAAGCTGGAAGCGGGTAAACCAATGGATGGACATGGCAGAGCTTCTGTTTACTCATCCAGCCAGATATTTCCGTGAACAACTGGAACAGAATTTTCTGCAAAGCCTGTTTATGTGGATATTCAATACAATTCCACAACAGTATCTTTCCATACATAACAAATATAGCCGGAAACAAACCTTGTATCACCGCTTTATGGTATTATTGCGGGAACACAGTACGCAGGAGCATCAGATAGGTTATTATGCCAACCGGCTCTGCATTACGCCCCGTTACTTAAACGAAGCTGTCATTCGGTACTCTAACGGACGGACTCCTAAGCAACTTATAGATGAACAACTTACAGCCGAGCTGAAAGTGCAGCTAAGCAATCCCAATCTGTCCATAACGGAAATATCTCAACTGTTCAATTTTCAGGAGCCAGCGAACATGTGCCGCTTTTTCAAAAAAAATACGGGAATGTCGCCTAAGGAGTTTCGCAGCCTGAATAAGCTGTAACCCATTATCCACGCTTTCGGTTGATAATGGCGTAAGGCAAATGAATCATGATACTACATATACGATACAACAAATTCTTCTCACTTACCCGAGCCGACATCGCATATCGTGCACAGAGGTATGCACAAACGGCTCCAACGAGAAATAGCAATCCAGCCGTAAACATCATATCGCCTAAGCCAACCAGCGGAGGAACCAGTCCGCCAAACAGGAAACCGATGGCTCCCAATAAAGCCGAAGCAATGCCGGCATATCGGCGTTCACAATCCATTGCCAGTGCATTCGAAGCCGTATAGCTCATGCCTACCATCGCAAGTAAACAGAAAATCAGTATTTCGTATATCCAAAAATTGCAGTTCAGCGAAAGGCAAACCAGCAGACAAGCAGAAATAACCAACATCCCATTGCTGCCGATATGAAGGGCATGTTCCATTGTGGGGAGCTTAACCGATATGGTAGAAGATATAACCATGGCGATAGCATTGACTCCAAAACACAAACTGAACATCATCGGAGATAATCCATAGTGCTGCTGCATGATAAAAGGAGCCGAAGCTATATTGACAAAAAGTACTCCCATCGTAAATCCATATTGCAAAATATAGAACAAATACTGCCGGTTACCCAATACAACTCCAAAGTTCCGGCAAATTCCTTTCCAGTTCACTTCCGGACGACGATGCTCGGGTAAAGATTCCTGCATGTGAAAACTCCCGCACAACAATACCACTCCCAGCAAGAACAAGAACCAGAAAATACCATGCCATCCTGTACTTTCGGCCAACAGACCTCCAGCTATCGGAGCTGCTACGGTAGCAATTCCATTAATCGCACCGATTATAGCCAGCATAGTAGCCAGTTCGCGTGCTGAATACTTATCGGTAGCTATCGAACGAGAAAGGACAACTCCACCAGCACCGGCAATTCCCTGTACAAAACGTAATACCACGAACTGCATGATGTTTTGTGAAAAAATACACCCTACAGTAGAAATCAGGAACAGGGATAAAGCAATGATTAACGGACGCTGACGACCGTATTTATCACTCAACGGGCCAAAAATCAATTGTCCAGCAGCCAGTCCTACCATACTTGAGGTAAGTCCTAACTGAACCATGGAAGAAGTTGTATGAAAATAATCGGACATAGCAGGCAATGTAGGCAGATACATATCCATAACAAAAGGACCAAATGCACTCAACATGCCCAAAAACGCCAGTATAAATAGTTTCGAATTTTGCTTCTGTACTGTTATCATCTCTTTTTTACCTTCATTTCTCGGGTGCAAAATTACGCCATTCCTACGGAAAGATTTATTTCTTTAAAAGCACAAAACATTTCATTTTAAGAACATCTGTATAATCTATCGGGGAATATCAGTATATTTGCGGTATAAAACAGAATACACTCATGTCATACTCATTACCGTCGGACACACGATCTATTCTATACGAAGAAACAGATTTATCACAGCTCAAACAGAAACCTTGCCATTTTAAGTGCGGCATTTACTTAATATGTACACATGGGCAGGCACTCGTTTCTACAGGCGTACAGCAATATATTTTCGAAGAACAGACTGAATTGATTTTCCTGACAGGCAGTTTGATACAGGTTGTACAGGCATCGTACGACTTCAGGGCGCGTATTCTAATGTTTCCACAGGAAGTTTTCCTGAAAGCAGTACTTCCCATTGATACACCTTATTATAATTATGCACACGAACACCCCTGTTACCATCATACAGAAGATGAGCGAAGTCAGAAAACATGGAAGGAAATCAATTTATGGATGGATATGGCACAAATGCAATTCATGAACAATACTCCTCAATTCCGGCAACAACAGGAATACAACTTCCTGCAAAGTTTGCTGATGTGGCTGTTCAGTACCATTCAGGAAAAACTGGCAGTGAAAAAGCAATACAGCCGGAAACAGATTCTTTACTACCAGTTCCTGCAACTGGTAAGGGAATACAGCACACGAGAACATCAGGTAGCTTTTTATGCCGACAAGCTGTGTATCACATCACGATACCTGAATGAGATTATTGCCTTATATGTCAATGGACGGACTCCCAAGCAATTGATTGACGAACAATTAACAGCTGAAATCAAAGTGTTGCTGGATGATCCACATTTGTCGGTTACCGAAATAGCACAACATTTCAATTTTCCAGACCAGTCGTACCTGAGTCGTTTCTTTAAAAAGAATACAGGCATGTCGCCCAAAGAGTTCAGAAGCCAGGAAAGATGACAGCAAACAAAAAAACAAAAGGGAACACATCACTTTCTAACGAAAAGGATCTGTTCCCAATTTGTTTTTCCTATTCTACTGAATAGAGAAATTTGTATATAAACCAAAGCTATGAGCAGGTACTTCCAGATGAGTAGCTGTAATATTTTCCGGCATTCCTTCATTACAGAAATTATACCATTCTCCCGTTACAGGGAATACATACTGCATATCAACAGGCTGGTCAGTAAAGTTTCCCACAACAATAAGTTGTTTGCCATCGACAGTTTCCAAACGAATATAGCGTCCGTCGTTCCAGTCATTATCGGAAACCCTCCATTCCTTAAAAGCGTTCTGACTAAAGACCTCCGGATAAGTCTTGCGTAAAGCCAGCAGGCGACTATAAGTTGTATATAACTCATCTCTTTCGGGTATATCCTGATAAGACCATAAAACGGGTTTCGGATCTGTTTTATGGTCTTCGCCGGAAATGACCTCCCCTTGTTGATTGGCATCTCTCGAAACATCATATCCCAGTTCTCCGAACTGCCAGATCATTTTTGGGCCCGATACCGTAAAGAAGAAAGCAGCATTTGCCTCCAATTGTTGCATCCGTACCGCCAAATCGGTTTGCAATAATCCGTTTCCCCATCGAGTCTGCTTATAAGCGCACCGTTCTTCGTCATGACTTTCCATATAGCCTACCCATCCTCCTTCCTTCATCGTAGTATGCAATGTGGTCAATCCTGTAAAACTGCTTCCGCCACTCCACCCCATTGCCGACTGACAATAAGCGTTATTCATGTTACGCCATAGCTTTATACCTATTTGAGAAAGCTCACTTTCCTCTTCGATACCTGCCAGATGTTCACAAATCATAACAGCATTCGGATTTGCTTCTTTGACAGCCTGATAGTAATCTTTTAAAATAGCCACACGACTGCCATCGTAATTTCCTGAAGTATTTTCGTTACTCGTTTTATTTGTAAATCCTTTTGTCAGGTCGAAACGAAATCCGTCTATTTTATATTCATCAAGCAGGAATTTAAGGTTACGCTTTACAAAACGACGTGTCAGTTCGGACTCGTGGTTAAAATCGTAGAAGACACTGAACGGATGAGGAGCTGTTTCGTTAAACCACGGATTGTTTGAAGCAGGACATCCTTTTGCTTCGTTCCAGTATAGCCTTACATTGGGCATATTGCCCGTAGCATGATTATACACGACATCAAACAAAACCGCTATTCCCCTGCTGTGGCACTCATCGATAAAACGTTTATACATATCCTTTGTTCCGTAAGCTTTATCCAATGCAAAGAAGAAGCAAGGATTGTATCCCCAGCTATTATTACCGTCAAACTCTTGTACCGGCATCAGTTCAATGGCATTAATACCCAGCGTCTGCAAGTAATCCAACTTTTGTAAAGCTCCATTCAAATCACCACTTTCCGTAAAATCGCGTAACAGCATTTCATAAATCATCAGATTATCAACATCTTTTATTTTGAAATTCGTGTTATTCCAGCCATACTCCTGCTGTTGCAATCTAAAAGTGGATACAAGGCCTATACCTTTATCCGGATATTGTCTTTCGTCGACCGGATATGTAGACGCTGCAATATATTTATCATTATCAGGATCTAAAATTTTTTCCGTATAAGGATCTGCCAGACGCATGGCACCATCGGATGAGGTTCCTACATAATACTGAAAACGATATTCCTCAACAGGATCCAACCCCGAAACGGTCATCCACCAGCATCCTGCTGCTTCGTCGCGATACATCTGCGATGATTCATTATTAGCCAATGTCCAGTCATTGAAATCTCCCACGACATACGCATAGTCTTTATGGCTACCATCTGTTGCTTTATCATAAAGTACAAATGTTACCGATTGATTATCAGCATCCAGGTTGATGCCTTCTTGTACTCCGGCCGGCAATGATTTCTCTTTCACTTCGCCGGGAATGAAACCGTGATATTTCGTATCAGTAACACTTATAAACTGATCTTTGTCAAGACCTTTCTTACTACCATCCGCACTACGTATGATAATGCCCAACTGTTCAACAGGCGTTGTTTCGGAACCGAACCATTCCCGCACAGAGGGAGAAAGCGTTATAGTCCATACATTAGCCTCAGCCGAGCTTTTGGAAAACTTACATTTTTCAATATTTTCATTCCATTCGGCAGGAACGTACATCCACACTCCCTCCCTGACCACCCCGGTATGAAGATATACATCACCCACATATCCGTATAAGTCTGAGGTCGGTGATGCTTTAAATGTAATCGTGAGAGGCTGATCGGCATCGGGAGTTTCTGGCAAAAAAGTAAATCCTTCCTTTAAATCACCTGTCGTTTCACCAGGTAAGACCTCCGATTTAGTGTCACTGCATGAGGTAAGAAAAGTTAATGCCAGCAAGATATAAGTCAGTATACGATTTTTCATAGATAAAAGAAAAAAAAGTGCGCACAATGTGGCATAACCCATCGACGCACTTTTACAATTAATAATATTGTTATTTGGCAATCAATTCATAAGTATAATCGGGAGTTGAAAGATCTACAACAACCTGATAATCTCCAGCAGTTACGCTGATGTTTTCTCCTTTAGGAGCCAGTTTCCCATCGCTATCTCCAAGACCGAAATCTCCATTAGGAACATCCCATTCATCATTTGCACGGAATTTAATTGTACCATCCGTCAATGTCATATCCACTTTCAGCTTCAAGTCGGCCGGATCATAAACCAAATCTGTATCTTCATTCCATCCACCAGGAGTTGCATCTCCGATAACTCCAAAATTTACAAGCTGAACCGCATATGTAAGCTCCTTAATATTGAAAGTAAGATAATAATATCCTTCTTCGGCTGTCAGATTACCAGCATCTTCAATAGTCGACAATGTCCCTTCTGTTGAGCCAGCTCCATAATTAGGGCCATCCCAATTTTGCTGTGAGATACATTTATACTCACCATTTAAATAAGCGTATCCGGCATAATTACCTTCTGCATCTACCGGATAAAGTTTCCCTATAACCGCAGCATCCGGTGCCCACCCCTGATGAGCTCCCACAACATATAATTGCTCCGGTCCGTCAATCGGAGCCTCAGGTTCCGGTTCATATGGAATGATTCGCCAGTTCTCGTTATCTTCACAACTTACAAGCCCGAAAGAAAGCAGCAAGGCCAATGCTATATACTTGAAATATGTTTTCATATGTTTCTAAATTATATAAGTTCTTTATTTTGAATATCCCGGATTTTGTGTCAGATTCTGGTTGACAGCAAGAGTATTTGCATGAATCGGGAATACCTGCAAATAAGGTTCTGTTTTAGGACGATCGGTTATGGCATCGTTAAACTTACCAAAACGAATCAAATCCTGACGTCTCCATCCTTCCCATGCCAATTCCAGCATACGTTCTTTTAACAAATTATCCAAAGTCGCATCTGCATGAGGTGCGCCGACACGATTTCTGACTTCATCCAAATCGGCCTGTCCACTCTGCCCGTTACGAACCAAAGCTTCGGCACGCATCAACACTACATCAGCATAACGGAACAACACCCAGTCGTTATGAGGACACTGACCATCTTCGGTTGCAGTTGGATCGTCCGCATACTTATACATACGTGCCCCCGCCATCTTCATACTGGTATCGCTCTTGTCGAACTGAAGTTTAATTGCCATCGGCAAATATTCCAAAGGCTCTCCTGTTTCACTATTGATAACTTCCTGTCCGTTTACAACAACTCGTCCTGTATAATAGGTCAGTTCCAAGCGAGGATCAGGATTTGCTGTACCATATCCGAATGTTTTCATAGCCTCAATAGTGGCAGAAGATCCGTTCCAACCTCCATTACCAAAGCCTAATGCCTTTCCTACATCGTAATGACGTGAACGTACCAGATACATATTACGAGATTTATACAATGTAGGATCCATAGGAATAACAAAAATATTTTCTTTAGAACCCTCATTGTTTACAACGAAATTCGCAAGGAAACCATTCGTTCCCTGATTCAGGGCATACCCACATTCCTTGATTTTATCGCAATAGGCAACAGTAGCTTCCCAACAGTTTTTTTCTGTTCCATCTACCGTAAACATAATATTCTTGCCATCAGGACGAGATTGATCTGTCCAGTCATTATCGGTATAAACTTCTGCATTCAAGGCCAGCTTAGCCATAAGGAAATAAGCCGCAGCCTTCGTCATACGTCCATAATATTCTCCTTGAGCTGCACTCTTTTCATCTACAAGCAAAGGAATTGATTCTTCCAGTTCCTTCTTTACAAAATTAAATACCTCACTACGTTCAGACTGCTTGACATCTTTCATCTGAGTAAGTGAAGATTCAACAATCGGTACACGTGCAAACATATCCAGCAAATAATAATAATACATGGCACGAATAGCACGTACTTCGGCTTTATAGATATCGAAATACTCATTGTCCGGATCCATTTCCTTCAATTCAGTCAATTTATCAATAGACTGATTACACTGAACTACGACTCCATACAAATAATCCCATGTGGAAATAATAAGACCATTGTTCACACCCCAATTGTGAGTAAACAAATCTCTCCATAATCCACCATCATCCCAGTCACCACCTCTCGTCGGAAGAATGGCATCATCAGCACTAAATGTATTTAAATCATAAAGTCCTCGGTCAGTTCCAGCTATACCACTGCCTCCCGCATCTGCGCCAATTTTGGTATAAAGATTAGCAACTGTATTCAAATAAATCATTTCCGGATTTTTATATGCTTCATCTTCCGGCATCTGATCAATCGGAGTTTCTTCCAAAAAAGAAGAACATCCACTAAAACTCATTGCTGCTGCAATAAAAAAACTATATAATAATTTTCTTTTCATAGTAATATTCATTTAAAAGTTAAGGCTAAGTCCCAGTGAATAAGTACGTGTAAGCGGATAGAAACGTTTATCATCAACACCTAAATCACTTCCTACTGTAGAACTGTTAATCATCGGTGACAATCCTGAATAGTTAGTAATAGTAGCTAAATTATTTACAGAGAATGTCAATCTTAAAGAATTGATATTCTTCAAGTTCTTTGTATTCAAATTCCAACCTAATGTTACATAATCAATATGTACATAATCTCCTCTTTCCAACCAATAATCGGTTACTGTCTGATCGTGGATATTCTTTTCTGGAGCTCCTTTCATCACATTATAAGTAGGGAACAAACTCATATTCATGTACGACAAAGAAGTTCCATTATAAATCTTATGTCCAAATGCACCGCTGAACTGAGTCTGGATATCAAACTGTTTGTAACGGAAGCTAATATTACCACCTAAATAGAATTTTGGCATAGCTTGTCCGGCAATATAGCGATCTTTTCCATCAGATATATCGACACCTTCCTGACCATCAATATCAAGAATATGATAAGTATATTCTCCATTACCAGTCATATCGATAAGTCCGTCACATTTAGGCAAATAAAATACGCCCAACGGCTGTCCTACCATCTGATAAATAACCTGATTATTTCCTCCGATAAATCCGGCACCATTCATTCCACCTAAGTTCATATATTCCTTAGCACTCAATGACTGTCCCATATATGAGCCACTCAATGACAACAGTTTATTCTTCTGCCAAGAGAAGTTTGCAGAGATAGTCAATTCCATATCTTTGGTTTTTACAGGTACGCCTGTTACTGCTACTTCAATACCGGTATTTTCCATTTCACCCAAATTAGCCAACAAAGTATTAAATGCAAAAGGAGGTACAGGTACAGCATAGTTATACAACAAGTCACTTGTCTTTGAATAATAATAATCTAAAGTACCAGTCAAACGGTTATCAAAGAATCCAGCATCGATACCAACATCAAACATACGTTTTACTTCCCATTTCAAGTCAGGGTTATCATTACGATTGATTCCGTATGTAACAACAGGTTTACCATTTACGGTAGTTACTCCTGTCGGACTCATCAGTTTCAAAGAATTATACGCACTGATTGCATCCTGATTACCAGTAAGACCGTAACCCGTTCTAATCTTCAAATTGGAAACAACATCTACATCCTTCAAGAAACTTTCTTCCTTCAATACCCAAGCCAATGAAGCTGATGGGAAGAATCCCCACTTATTGTTTGCTCCCAGTTTAGAAGAACCATCGGCACGCATATTTATTGTTGCAATGTATTTATCAGCAAAGCTATAATTGAAACGTCCCATGAATGAAGCAATTGAATAGCCATTCGAATATGAACTGACATCTCCATATTTTACTTCACCACCAGCACCTAAATTATTATATTCAAAGAAGTTTGTACCGAACTGTTTTGCTTTTGCGCCAAAACCCGTATATTTATAATCTTGCAATTCGGCCAGACCTAAGATATCAATATAATGCTTTCCAAATGCTTTCTTATAATTTGCCGTAAAGTTCCCCAACAACACTCCACTCTTATTATCTGATTTTTCAGCAATACCACTTTGACCTTGTCCTGCCTTAATATTACTCGGAGTATATTTTGAATTCTCTTTCACATTATAAGTATAAGAACCAAAAGCACTTAATTTCAATCCATCTATAACAGTCCATGTAATACGTGCATTAGCATTAATGTAACTATTCGACTCAACATCCTTTATAGTCAAACGTCCCAAAGGATTCTGAGTTTCATTTGCATTCGGATCTTCCGGCCATGAACCATCGGCATTTGCAAAATCGGGGAAAGTCGGATTAAATGCAGCTGCAGAATAGAATGTCTTCTGATAGTCATTCAGATAACGTTTATCAACTTTAGAACCAAACATTCCGAAATCAAGTTTAACCTTGTCATTAAACATAGTTTGCGAAGCATCCAGTTTTGCAGTATAATTACGCATATAATTATCCTTAATGATACCCTTCTGGTCTATAACACCAATAGAAGCACGATAATTAGACGATTCAGTACCTCCCCCAAAAGACAAACGATGATTCTGAGTATAACCTGTCTGCTGCATAGCTTCTATGAAGTTTGTATCATACCCCATATCCAATGCATTAGCATATCCTCTATCAGCTACAACCTGACGATATGCATTGGCATCCAGCATTTCCAAATTCTTATAAACAGTTTCTACACCAAAACTACCATCATAACTTAAAGTCTTAACACCATTTTTACCTTTAATGGTAGTAACAACGATAACACCACTCGCACCTCTGGAACCATACTGTGCTGTTTCTGAAGCATCTTTCAAAACTGTAAAGCTTTCGATATCAGCAGGAGAGATAGCATTCAACATACTCAAATCTCCAAATACACCGTCAATAATAACTAACGGATCATTACCACCCGACAACGAAGTTGTACCACGTACACGGATAGAAGCTGAAGCTGTAGGATCACCACCCGATTTCTGGATATTTACACCTGCAACTTTACCTTTAATAGCTTGCAAGGGGTTAGTTACAACGCCAGCATTCATATCTTCACGTCCGACACGCTGAATTGCACCTGAAACAGTACGCTGACTACCTGTAGCATAACCGATAACAATAACATCGTCCAGAACTTCCGTATCTTCATGAAGAACGACTTTCATATTGGCTGTTGCCGGAAGTTCCTGATTTTTATAACCAATAAAAGAAACGACCAAAATATCGCCTTTTTTAGCATCCAGAGTAAAATTTCCATCAAAATCGGTAATAGAGCCATTTGTCGTACCTTTTACTAAAATATTAGCTCCAATAATAGCCTCACCATTTTTGTCTACAACACTTCCCTTGACAACCAAGTTCTGCGCTAATACTTGAAGGGAAAAAAACATACCCACTATTGCCAACAGTAGATATTTCCCTGTGTGTTTAATAAATAGATCCTTGTTCATATTATTAAATTTTAAGTTAATAAAATTCCATATAGTTTACACTCCATTATGAATTATACGAATGGAGGCAATGTATTATATACCTATTGAAAAAAATACTTACTATCTAAAAGAAAAGACAAACTTTGTAATATATCAGAAAAGGAAATGCCTCCTCTTCTGATATATTATTATTAAATTCAATACCTATTTACTTGATTTCTTTGATTGAAATAGCGTAACCGCCTCCAATACCTGCTTTCAGAGTTATTTTACTCTTGTTTGTGACTTTTTTCTTTGTTATGGTATACGCCTGAGGATTTTTATCCCAGCTTGCATCCTTGGCATCAGCATAAATAGTTGCTTCATATTTCTTGTCAGGATCGAGGAAGTCGAATGACAATTTAGAAACGTGACCGTTATAACCTGCCGTACATCCTACATACCAGTCGTTTGTATTCTTTGCGCGACGAGCAATGGTTATGTATTCTCCCGGTTCTGCCTCCAAGTACTTAGACTCATCCCAGTCGACAGCCACATCTTTGATAAACTGGAAAGCATCCATAAAACGTTCATAGTTTTCAGGAACATCAGCAGCCATCTGCAACGGACTATACATGGTTACATACAATGCCAGCTGACGTGCAAGCGTTGTACGAGCATGAGATTTATTATTCGGATTCATCTTACTGCAATCCGGTTCAAAGATACCCGGTGTATAATCCATCGGACCACCGATAAGACGAGTAAACGGCAAAATCGTTGTGTGATTTACATTGTTACCACCGAAAGACTCATATTCAGTTCCACGAGCCGATTCATTGCCAATCAGATTCGGATAAGTACGGCAAAGTCCTGTAGGACGTACAGCTTCGTGAGCATTGACCATAATCTTGTAATCAGCAGCTTTCTTTACGGCATACAGATAATGATCGACCATCCACTGTCCGTAGTGATGTTCTCCGCGAGGAATAATATCACCCACATATCCACTCTTCACTGCATGGTAACCATTATCTACCATAAACTGGTAAGCCTTATCCATATGACGTTCATAATTGCGTACAGAGGCAGAAGTTTCATGATGCATAATCATTTCTACACCCTTGCTTGCAGCATAACGATGCACTTCTTCTACATCAAAATCAGGATACGGAGTTACAAAGTCGAACACATAATCCTTACTCTTGCCAAACCAGTCTTCCCATCCTTGATTCCAGCCTTCCACCAAGACAGCATCGAAACCATTTGCAGCAGCAAAGTCGATATAACGCTTTACATTAGCCGTATTGGCAGAATGTTTTCCATTCGGTTTTGTTTTTGAGTAATCTGTTTCGCCCAGTTTCACACTCGAAAGTTCATCTGTATAGGCCCATGTACCTTTATTGGTAATCATATCCCACCAGATTCCGATATATTTTACCGGATGAATCCATGAGGTATCTTCTATCTTACAAGGCTCATTCAGGTTCAGTGTAATTCGAGAAGCCAGAATGTTACGGGCATCATCGCTTACGATAATCGTACGCCAAGGCGAAGTACACGGAGTCTGCATATAGCCCTTATCCCCTTTTGCATCAGGAGTCAGCCATGATTCAAAAATCAGATTCTTGTCATCCAGATTCAAGCTCATGCAAGAATAATCTTTCAAAGCAGCTTCATGCAAGTTAATGTAAAGTCCGTCGTCAGTCTTCATCATCAGAGCTGTCTGAACACCAGTCTGAGAGAATACATATTGTGAAGAGTTCTCGGTGACAGCCGCATTCATCTTTCCCCGAATTTCAGACAAGCGAGAAGTAGTATAATCGTACTCCTGTGTATCATAATCTCCCGGAATCCAGAAAGCCGTATGGTCACCCGTCATAGCAAACTGAGTATGCTCTTCCTTTATCACAAAATAGTTCAGATTTTTCTGCTGAGGAAACTCATAGCGGAAGCCTAAGCCATCATTAAACAAGCGGAAACGAATGACGATATAACGGTCATTTTCCGGCTGGTCGAGAGTCACCTCCAACTCATTATAATGATTACGGATTTCACTCTCCTCTCCCCATACCGGGTGCCAGACTTCATCGAAAGTAGAAGTACGCGTATCTTTAATCTTAAATCCAGTCATGAGATTTGTTTTTTCATCCACGCGTTCCTTATCTTTCCGTTCTGTCCACTCAAATCCGATTCTCTTTTCAGGATCTTCTCTTTTCAGTTCAAGTCCAAGCGTACTGGGCTTAATAACAGCTTTATCTTTAAAGAAAAGCTCATATACAGGAGCCCCGTTACTATTCAAACTAAAATTCATTTTTAAATTGCCATCTGGTGATGTTAGATTTTGTGCATGCATTGCAAATGCGCAACAGCACATAGCTACAAAGGCAAAGGTTCTTTTTATGTTCATAGCTTTAAGGTTTTGATTAATAAATTGCTCAAAAACAAAATTAGATATCATAATACGCTTATATTTTCTTCATACGAAAAATACAAATATGTCAAAATATCAATGCACTACATATCAACGATTTATCATTTAAACAGGTAAGAATAAATATAAACCATTTATAAACAGAATATCAAGATTTCACGTTCTTTCAAAGATAATTTTTCTGTTAAATCCACCTTTTTTCCACTTAGAAAATCCGTACATTCCGATTGAGGTAATACCTCCCGATAAGATTCAAGGTTCAATTCCTGCGGAGCATCCGTTCCATTCATTACGACAACAACAGACTTGCCATTGTACGCACGTTGATATACATAAGTCCCCTGACTGATGGAATAATGTTTTAATGTACCATGGGCAAGCACCTCATTTCCCTTACGCCAGTTTAATAACTTACGGGTAAATTCGAAAGCCTCATTCTGCAAAGTGGTACGTCCTTCAGGAACAAAGCAATTCACTTTATCTCCTTGCCATCCTCCGGGAAAATCTTTCCGCAACTCTCCGTCACCATTACCCTTATCACCTGTCATCAAGATTTCAGTTCCATAATATATCTGCGGTATACCACGCGTAGTCAGCAAAAAAGTCATTGCTTGTTTATAGCGTGTCAGGTTACGAGCCTTTTCATCAGTCGTTGTAAAACGAGAGGTATCATGGTTATCGAAGAATACCAGCAGGTTCATCGGATCGGCATATACGATATCCTGTGTCAGATAGTCGTACAACTTATACAGTCCTCCTCCCCATTCTCCAGTTTCTTCATCGAATGCCTGATTCATCAGACTTTGCAATGGAAAATCCATAACTGTCGGCAAGTTAGAATTTCTTGGAGCAGCCAATTTACTATCCTTTTGCCAGTAAGAAACCAGCACATTACTGTTCAACCATGTTTCACCCACAATATTGAAATAAGGATATTCTTCAAGTACTTCCTTACACCATTCGCTCATAAAGTCGAAATCGGCATACGGATGCGTATCCTGACGGATTCCATTGATTCCTGCATATTCAATCCACCAGATGCTATTCTGGATAAGATAACGTGCAACGTGACGATTACGCTGGTTCCAGTCAGGCATAACCGAAGTAAACCATCCATCCGTCGCAATCTTACGTTCATAATCACTGGCATGTATATCCATCACACTGGCAGTCTTGAATGAAGTCTGCACATATTCCGAATGAAAATTAAACCACTCTTTCGAAGGCTTATCTTTAAACAAATAGTTTTCACTGCCACAATGGTTAAAAATCATATCCATCACCACCTTCAATCCCTTCTGATGTGCCTTGTAGACCAGTGTTTTAAATTCTTCATTACTTCCCAGACGACGATCTATCTGATAATAATCCGTAATGGCATAACCATGATACGATCCGTCTTTCATATCATTTTCCTGAGTAGGATTCAACCAGATTGCTGTTACCCCCAAGTCGGAAATATAATCCAGATGGTCGGAAATCCCCTGCAAGTCGCCTCCATGACGAGCAAACGAATCAGTACGATCGACTTTACTTTCCAGCATCCCCTCAATAATATCATTGTCCGGATTTCCGTTGGCAAAACGGTCGGGCATAATCAAGTAAAGAACATCCTCCGAAGTAAATCCCTTTATATCATCTCCCTTACGTATACGCTTTTTTAGCTCATAAGGAATCGTCTGTATTTTTTTCCCTTCCTTCAACAATATATTAAAGGTCTGTGCTTTTGCCTCCGACAAATCCAGATAAAGCAACAAGTAATTCGGATTATCCTGCTTTACCACTTCTTTCAGGATAATTCCTTTTCCAGACAGCGTCACATCACAAGAAGCAATATGATCACCATATAATAAAATCTGTAGTTCAGGATTTTTCATTTCGGCCCACCAATACGCAGGAGCAACCTTATGAATCTTTACAGCCCCATCCGCACGACAAATTCCGAAAAGACTAAAGACAGCCATAAATAAAAGCCATATCTGTTTCATGATATTTAAGATGAATATGATTTAAAATGTTTTTCAATGCAAAAGTATACCTCTGTTAATTTTTTTGTTATATTTGGAATTAAAATATAAATGTCTTATCAAAGTAAATTATTGAAAATAAGAATCTTGTTATCAACATAACATACCAATAATATAAACGGATTTAACTTTTGTTCTTACATTATTACTTGGTAAAAACATACAATAAATAACAATGAAACAAAATATGCTCAGAATCAAATACAGATTTTTCTGGTTGCTGGCTGGAATGATTTTATTCATTTTGCCTGCTAAAGCAGAAGAGTTATCCCACGAAAAGGTATTGGAGCAGCTTGATGAGGTCATCTCGCAGAAAGCACTATATCGTACAGAACGTGAAAGAACTCTCTATCAGCTTAAACAACGCCTTTATTACGCCACAACCGAAAAGGATAAATACGAGCTTTCCAATGAATTATTCGGGCTGTATTTACACTATCAGGCGGATTCCGCCTCTCATTATATAAACAAAAAGGCAGAATACGCTGCACTGCTGAACAAACCGGAATTATACAATGAAATAATTATCAACCGGGCAGAAGTAATGGGAGTTATGGGAATGTATAGTGATGCATTAACCGAATTACAAAAAATACAACCAGAACAGTTGGGCAAGAAAAATCTGACATATTATTATTTTACTCTGCGCACATGTTATGGATGGCTGGCCGATTATACCGTAGACCGTAAAGCTAAACAAAAATACCTGCAACTGACAGATCAATATCGTGATTCGATAATGAATAATATAGATTCCTGCATAGACCGCAACATTGTTCTATCCGAACGATTCATACTCTCTTCGCATCCCGACAAAGCAATTCCTATGTTAAACCAAATGCTTACCACTTCCCTCGATATGAAGCAGAAAGCATATGTAAACTATACGCTGTCACTGGCATACGAAGCAAAGAATGAAATCGATATGCAAATCTATTATCTGGCACAAACTGCCATCATCGATTTAAGTATGCCAGTCAGAGAATATGCTTCGCTGCAAAAACTGGCACGACTCCTTTACCGACATGGAGATTTGAAAAGAGCATACAGCTACCTAAGCTGCTCTATGGAAGATGCAGTGGCTTGCAATGCCCGACTACGTTTTGCGGAAGTTACAGAGTTTTATCCGATTATTGATCATGCATATTCGCAAAAAGAAGCGCAAGAAAAAAGAATGGTTGTCATACTTCTGGTATGTATGGGTGTACTGGCTATCCTACTGATCATACTGGCTTTATACTTATATTACGGATTAAAGAAACTGTCGGTTATGCGAAAGAACCTGTACATATCCAACAAAGAGTTGCAGGCAGCCAATATGAATCTGGCACAGACCGGTAAAATCAAGGAAGTATATATAGCCCGTTACCTGGACCGCTGTGTCAGCTATCTGGACAAACTTGAACAATATCGCCGTTCGCTCGAAAAACTGGCAATGGCTTCACGCATCGACGACCTGTTCAAAGCTATACGCTCCGAACAATTCCTGCGCGACGAGCGGAAAAATTTCTACAATGAATTCGACAAATCGTTTTTAGAGTTGTTCCCCAACTTCATTACCGATTTCAATAATCTGCTGAACGATGAAGGGAAAATATATCCCAAGCCCGGTGAAATACTCAATACGGAACTTCGTATTTTTGCCTTAATACGCCTGGGAGTAACCGACACCAACCGTATCGCTCATTTCCTTGGATACTCACTGGCTACGGTTTATAACTACCGAAGCAAAATACGCAATAAGGCAAAAGGTGACAAAGATAACTTCGAACAAATGGTGATGGGGTTATAACCAACATCAACAAACCGAAATCCAATCATTCAGAACATCCTAAAAAAGAAACTGTTTCTCAAAAATATTCAATTCTTTTGAGAAACAGTTTCCATAATGCTCCGGATAGCTTTTAAAAGCTCAATCCAGCTACAAAGTAAAATCCCTCAGTAGAAGGATTCCATATCGCCTTTGCAAACAAAGGCAACGACCAGTTTTTAGTAATCTTTATTTCCTTGGCAGCTTCGACAGCCACTTCGCATACAGCAAAACCATTTATCATTTTCTTTGAATAACTGGAGTTTTCTCCACCCGTATAAAAATCATTTTCCCAAGGAGTTGCTCCAATCTCTACATTCCAGTCCAGACCACCCAATACAAAAGGAACCGCAACCGAACAGTAAGAAGCGTAAGCCTTGCTGCCATCTGCCTTATAGCCAATATATCCGGCAAAGTTTGTAAACCAGTTTACGGCAAGAATTCCGAAATCATATCCTACCTGAGCTTCAAAAGTATGGCTGGTATTATGAGCGCCATAGTGAAAATATCCCGGTCCGCCGCTGATCCAATAATCTGTAACCGAAACGCTAAAACCTTTTACTTCATACCCCAACGTCAAGTCAAATTCTTTTGTATCATCTTTGTCGAATCCAACCGTTCCCCATCCCGTCAAGGAAAGTCCTTTATAAGCCAATGATACTTCCGGCTGAACGCTTACATTTCCTAAATCCTGACCACGCCAGACATAACCACTCACCAAATCCATACCGACGCCCGCCTCTACCTTGTCTTGCGCCTTTACCTTAACAGGGCATAAGACAAGCATTACGAACACCCATAACATCACCTTTCGGATCACTTTCATCATCATAATTTGCATCTGTCAATAACTATTTAATAAAACGGATGCAAAGTTAGAAAATAAAATCACCCGAACCGCATCAAATGCCTTATCACTCTTACTTTTATCCCCCTAATTCTGCTTTTCTTCTTTTTCCCTGTTCCGGTAAATACTCTTTATCAAATTACAAGCCATAGGCAAATCAATGCTTCCAGTATTGATCATCAGGTTATAATGATGCGGCTCACCCCATTTTTCTCCTGTATAATATTCATAATGAGCAATACGGTTATGGTTGATCCGCCTGATTTCCGTTTCAGCCTTATCTGCCGCAATGCCATATTCCTGCACGCAACGTACGCATGCACTCTTCAAATCGGAATAACAGAAAACCTTAATCAGATTTGGATAATTCTTCAAAACAAAATCGGCACACCTGCCCACAATGATACACGATTCCTTTTCAGCCAGTTCTTCGATAATCTTACTTTCTGCAACAAACAATACATCATCCGACGAAAGGCTGCGTTCCAATGCCTGCTCGCTACTTTTACCTAAAATACATTTCAGCCAGAAAGAAGGAATAGACTGCTCGTTTTTCTTGATATATTGTTCGTCTATGCCACTCTTTTGTGCCACCAGATGAATAAACTCCTTATCATACAGCTTAATTCCCAACTCCTTGGACAGCATTTCACCCAGCAAATGTCCTCCACTTCCATACTCCCTTGCAATGGTAATGATAACATGCTGTGCATTCTTCAGAGTAACCGTAACCTTACCAGCCCCTTCATTAATCCATTTATCGAAACAACGGTAGTAAGGACTGATAAAATGTACGATCGGTCCAACCAGCAAAGCTGCGGCTACCGTTCCTTCACGCACCCCATAGATGCCCGACAGGAAACACAAAGACAGCACGCATGCGATACAGACCAGCGTAATATCGAAACACAACTTTACATAGCCAAACTCACCGTGAAAGCGTTTAGATATGACACGGACAAAATACTCCCCAGCCATCATTGCCACATCGGCCTTTACCTCCAGCGTAATTCCCGCCGCCAATACCACACATCCTACAAGCAAGTAAGCAATCTGGCTTATATACGTCACAGGCTCCACCCAATAAAGCATGTTCATACACACATCGATAAACGTACCGAAACACAAAGAGATCGGTATCTGAAGTAAAAACATCCGCAAGTCGTCTTTCAGTTCCCGCCACGTCATAAAAGGAAGTTCGAGAAGTACGAACAAAAGATTCAGGGCAATTGTCCACTGTCCTATGGTAAGTGGAGTAAACATACTCAGCACATAGGTAACGCTCGTAATTGGAGATGTACCCAGCAAAGCCTTCGTTATAAGGGCGATACCCATGGCATTGACAAACAAGGAAACGGCAAACAAACCATACCGTCTATACATGAATTTATTCATAAAGCCTTCTATTGATTGGCGCAAAGTTCATGCTATTTTTTTATTTCCATTCATAAAAGAATAACTGTTGTTGGTTAAAAACGAAACAAATCTTATTTTTGTAAAGAAAAAACCTTTTTATGAAATTATTTGATCCTGACAAAAACGGTTTCCCTGCTTCCGGTGAAGAAAATCCTCCTTATCATGTTGTAAAATGTTCTTTTGAGAAAGAGGAATCTGTCGTTTTGAAAAAAGGATTCTTTATTATTTTAGTTGCAAACGGAACAGCGTTGTTATCGAACAACAACGACAGTCACCTTATTCGGAAAAACGATCTGATCATACTGACTCCAAGTATGACCAACACCCTGCACGAGAAAAGTTCCGATTTTGCCATGACGTGCATTTATATCTATCCTGATTATTTCGATACGCTCTCGGACGGACAGGCAATGTATCATCAACTGGCCAGATTTATCAACAAATACAATATTCCAGCACTTCATCTGGAAACGGACACATTCTGCTATCTGCAACAAACAGCCGAATTGTTCTCGGACAAACTGAAATGCTTCCGGATTTACCAAAACAGCATTACCAGTCATCTGTGCAATTTCCTATTATTGCAAATAGCCGACATTCTTTACCGGAATACCCAAAATGCTTCGGTCTGCATCAAGCGTACGGACGAGATATTCCGTAATTTCAAGAAATTACTCATCAACAATTACAAAAGACACCATGATATTCTGTTTTATGCCAACAAACTGAATATATCGACCACTTACCTTTCTCGTATCGTAAAACGTACAACCGGACGCACGGTACGCTTTCATGTATCGGAACTGCTCTGTGCAGAGGCAAGACGCCTGCTCGAAAGTACGGATATGGGAATAAAGGAGATAGCCGATAACCTCGGCTTTTCCGACCAGTCTGTCTTCGGCAAATTCTTCGTCAAGATGACAGGAGTTTCTCCACTCAAGTACAGGAAAAGATGAAAATCCTGAGAAATATAGAAAAAAGAAAAGAGCCAAGCATCAGATTACTCATTCTGCTTAGCTCTTTTCCTGGTACCCAGACCCGGTACAAGCCATAGAAATCATAGGAAAATAAAAGAATTTATCTTCCTTATTATCAACTATTTGAATATTTCCTATTTTCTCTATTTTTGCCATATTTTGCCCATTTTCCGTTATTCAGTACACTTTTAGTACACTTTGAAATATCATTTTCTTTTGTACCTTTGCAATATTGGAAAACAAAAGAAAATCAACTATTTAGCGTAATCACCCGGTTATGGTACCTAAATCGGGATAAAACC
>HF993298.1:0-160 GCA_000436795.1 Bacteroides sp. CAG:1076 | reverse complement strand
GGTACCTAAATCGGGATAAAACCTCTAAACAATGGCAAAGTTAGAAAATAAAACGAAAGAAAACCCCAAGTTAGAGCAAAATAAGCTCTCGGATGGTAGAATCAGCCTTTACTTAGAGTATTATTTAGGTAGAGAGGAAAAGCCCGTATTAGATGAAAAC
>HF993297.1 GCA_000436795.1 Bacteroides sp. CAG:1076 | reverse complement strand
TGCCATAAACGGATTATCATCGGGAGCATTACATAAGACCACTAACTTGGCGCATCCTAACGAATCACGTTCTTTGGTCAGTTCTGCCGTTTCTTTGATAATCTCTCCCATCAGACGAACCGCATCCATATTAATGCCCGTCTTGGTAGAACCCACATTGACAGAACTACAAATACGTTCCGTGCATGCCAATGCTTTCGGAATAGAACGAATCAGCAATTCGTCGCTTCGTGTCATACCTTTCGATACGATAGCCGAATACCCTCCGATAAAGTTTACGCCCAGCTCTTCGGCCACCTTATCCAGTGTCTGGGCAATCTTCACATAATCATCAGGTGTATGACATGCCGATCCACCCACCAGTGCAATAGGAGTAATGGAAATACGCTTGTTTACAATAGGAATACCATATTCCTTAGCAATATCCTCTCCTGTCTTCACCAGATTCTTGGCAAAACGTGTCATCTTATTATATATGTTCTGACAGAGAACATCCAGATTACTGTCGGCACAATCCAGCAGATTTATTCCCATGGTGATTGTACGCACATCCAGGTTTTCTTTCTCTATCATCTTGTTGGTTTCGAGAACCTCGGATATATTAATCATAGTAATAGCTGTTTTTTAGATACGATGCATTTTATTGAATATCTCTTCACGCTGACATTTCACCTGAACGCCAATCTTATTTCCTGTTTCTATCAGTTCATTTACGATCTGTTCAAAAGGCTTCTGAATGTTTGCCATGTCGACAATCATCATCATATTAAAATACTCCTGCACAATGGTCTGAGAAATATCCAATATATTCACATTGTTTTCAGCAAGATAAGAACATAATCTTGCAATGATACCTACAGTATCTTTACCTACTACCGTAATAATAGCCTTATTCATAATCACGTTTTTTCTTATAGTTATTAATTTTACAAAGATAAATATTTATTATCAAAAGCCATCTTTCTGCAAACTTTTTTTGAGCAAATG
>HF993296.1 GCA_000436795.1 Bacteroides sp. CAG:1076 | reverse complement strand
CGATAACGGCACGAATTTTCTTTAAATACACCTCGAAAAAGGCTACATCAACCGTATCTACCAATGCCACCATTTCATCGTCGGCAATCAGGTATGAGTTATAAGATACTCCATAAGGTAACGGCCAAAGGTTTTCGAACAACGCTTTCGAACGATCGTTCACACCTACATAATGTACTTTTCCTTTAATTTCCATTTTTGTTATCCGAATTAGTTATACTATATATTTCACTACAATGTTTTCCTTGCCATGCATCACGCTCTTCAATCCGGCGTTTCAGCCGATTTCTCCTCGCCATGCACCCCCCCCTCCCCCCCGGCTTTTCGGCGGAGCCGTAAACTCATGATTCTTCAAGCCCCAGTCGGGCGCAATCAGCAATTCCTTAGGCGACTGCGACACAAACCGTTCCAGAACCAAGTCCGCACGAAGATATTCTATATAGTCAATGACCAGATCAATGTACTCATCGACCGCATATAAATGAAAATCTTCGGGATGCAATGCAAATTCGTGTGCCATACGCGTACCTTTTATCAGTTGCAACTGATGCATTTTCAATGTTGTCAGCGGCAGTTCCGACAAAGCTTCAGCCTGATGAATCAGTTTTGCGGAGTCTTCGCCGGGAAGTCCCAGTATCACATGACCTCCTGTCAAGATACCTCTTCCGGCAGTACGACGAACAGCATCCTGGGTGCAGGCAAATGTATGCCCTCTGTTTATTCTTGCCAGTGTTTCATCATCAGTACTCTCTATACCATATTCTACCAATAAAAATGTCTGCCGGTTCAATTCCTCCAAATAGTCCAGCAATGAATCGGGCATACAGTCCGGACGAGTACCGATAACCAATCCTACAACATCTTCTACCGCTAATGCTTCTTCGTACATCCGCTTCAACTGTTCCAGTTCTCCGTATGTATTGGTATACGCCTGAAAATAGGCGAGATACTTCATTTGAGGATATTTGCGGGCAAAGAACTGCTTTCCTTCCTCCAGCTGGACGCTGACCGTTTTCTCCGTACGACAATATTCAGGATTGAACGTCTGGTTATTACAATACGTACATCCGCCGTAACCTTTTGAGCCGTCGCGGTTGGGACAGGTAAAACCTGCATTGACCGACAGTTTCTGTACCTTGAACGGAAACTTTTGAGCCAAGAAGCCGGCGAAGTCATTATATCGTAACTGTTTATCCATTTGCCTATTATTTGCGAATGCAAAGATAACGGTTTCCAGCGAACTAACAAAAAATGTCCCTCGGCACATACTAAAAATTAGTTACCGAGGGACATTCTATCAGGCAATTTCATCAATCTGCCTGATACAAATCTTCCAAAAATACATCCAGGTATGCACCTCTCATGTTAGTTTTATAAAACCGTCCTTCTTTGTCCAGAATCAGACACATCGGAAATGCTTACAATGGCAAAGTCTTTATACTTTTCATGTATCTTGCGCAAATGCGGTACCTCTCCACGGCAAGAACCGCAGTATTTCTGCCCTACTGCCAGTCCTAACGAAAAGATATTCGCAACGAGATATTCAGAATAAGCAGTAACTAAAGCCCGAACTTATCTCAACACGAACGTGTCATGTTCTCATCACGTATGTGCTGATACCTCAACACGAACGTGACGAGCTCCTGACACGTTCGTAGCAGGTTGAATACAGCTCGTCACTTTTGCATAAAACACAGGAAGGGCATCTTCACCTTACAACTTTATTTGCTGCACATCGGCTGAAATTTACAGGTTCTCATTATTTTTGCACCCGAAATAACAGCAGAAACTCATGGCAGGAATTTATCTTCATATCCCTTTTTGTAAACGTCGCTGTATTTACTGCGACTTCTACTCAACGACACAAAACGAAAAGAAAGCCGCTTATATCAATGCGCTCTGCCGGGAACTGGACCAGAGAAAGAGCTATCTGGAAGGTGAAAAAATAGAAACAATCTATCTGGGAGGCGGAACTCCGTCGCAACTTGAAGCCAAAGACTTTGAACAGATTTTCCAGACACTCTACCGTTTGTACGAAATTTCCCCGGAAGCAGAGATTACCATCGAAGCCAATCCCGATGACCTGACAGACGAATACGTCGGCATGCTGCGCACCTTCCCATTCAACCGTCTGAGCATGGGTATCCAGACATTTCAGGAAGATATTCTGCGCCTGCTTCACAGACGGCACACGGCACAGCAAGCTGTGGAGGCTTTCAATCGCTGCCGGAAAGCCGGATTCACCAACATCAGCATCGACCTGATGTATGGACTGCCGGGAGAAACACTGCAAACCTGGGAAACTGACCTGCGTCAAGCTGTCAGCATGAAACCGGAACATATATCTGCCTATCACCTGATTTATGAAGAAGGTACCGTGCTCTGGAAACTACGCGAGCAACACCGGGTAGAAGAAGCAGATGAAGACTTGAGTGTTTCGCTCTTCACTCAACTCATCCACAAGCTGAAAGACAACGGATACCAGCACTACGAAATTTCCAACTTCTGCCTGCCGGGAATGCATTCCCGGCATAATTCGAGTTACTGGACTGGAAAGAAATACCTGGGATGCGGACCTTCAGCACATTCGTACAACGGTATCTCCCGACAATGGAACGTTGCTTCGCTGGACAGATACATCGAACAAGTAAATAACGGGCAAACTTACTTTGAGGTAGAAGACCTCGATCTGTATACCCGCTACAACGATTTTGTCATTACAACCATCCGTACTATGTGGGGAATGCAGCTCGACGCACTGAAAGAGCAGTTCGGTGAGAAACTGTACAACTATTGCCTCCGCATGGCTCAACCTCATTTATCACAAGGGACATTGGAGCTTAGCAACAATGTGTTGAAGCTTACGGAAAAAGGTGTGTTTATATCCGACGGTATCATGAGCGATATGCTATGGGTAGATTAGTCAACTCCATAGCTCATTGCCGACTGCGAATTGCCGATTATATTATTTTCAATAAGTCCTTAATGCCAAAGAACAGAAATACCACAATGTAGCAAGCGGACAGAATGAGTGTCGTAAGATGACAGATACGATATGCCTGCGAAAAATCCTTCATACATGTTCCGGAAGACTTTATCTGACCGATAACAATATCAAGGCTGTAAATAAAAAACAATATATAAACCAGAACCATGAGATAAGGTGTAAAAAGTCCATAAGGATAAAAGAGAACAGATTTATCAATCAGAATTTGCCCCATCATAGCCAATAATACAATATTATGCCACCATGACTTTCTTATTGTTTTTTCCATGTTCCAACTAAGGTTAAAAGTTTTATATTTTTAAAGTTATAACATAATATGCAAACAGTTATGCTTGCATGGACTTTATAACATAATTTAACGTGGTTCGTTTCTATTCAATAAAGCGCTCTTTTATGCATCAATAAAAAGGCTGATTTCTGTGCTACTTATATACAAATTCCACCCGATTCTTCACGAACAGGGTGGAACAAAAAAATATGAATATGTTTGTGAGAATTATTAGTAGCTTACACCTCCTCCCAATGCATGATAAAGACTGATAACACTTTGTATTTCCGAATTTCTATCGGAAACCATTGTCAGACGAGAAGACAGAAGCGACTGTTGTGCCGTCAGCACTTCCAAGTAATTGGTCGTACCATGTTCCATCAGCAAACGGGTATCGTGAACGGCAACCGACAGATGTTCAACCTGCTGTTCATCAAGTACAACCTTCTGCCGGGCGTTCTGCCATTGATTCAAGGCATTATTTACTTCTCCACCCGCATCGAGAAGCGTTTGCTGGAATTGCAGCAAAGCTTCTTCCCGCTGTGCCTTCGATATTTTCAGATTAGCAATGTTTTTACCTCGATTGAAGATAGGTTGTACAAGCGAACCGATAGCCTGAAACAACCAGTTACCGGGATTGGAAACAACAGCTCCGGCACTGTTTGTCCAACCGGCTGAGCCGCTCAAGGTGATACTTGGATAGAAATTCGACCTTGCCTGATTGACTCCGTAAAAGGCCTGTTTCAACTCGGCTTCTGCCTGCATGACATCGGGACGGCGTGACAGCAACTCCAGCGGTATGCCCACCGAAAGTTTCTGCGGGAAACGCTGACAATCGAGTGAGCTACGTTCTATATGCTGAGAAGACCATGCCAGCAGCGAACAAAGTGTATTCTCCATTTCCACCATCTGCTGCTTCAAGTCGAGCAAGGAGGCCTCTGCTCCCAAACGAGAAGCTTCTGCCTGACTGACTGCCGCACGGTCTGCCTGACCTGATTTCATCAGTACGCGCAAGCTATGAATATATTCTTTCCAGTTCGTAATGGTTTCGGATGTAATGGCAATCTGCTCATCCAGCATCAACAACGTATAATAGCTTTCGGCTACCGTGGCAATCAGTTGAGTCTGTACCGCCTGCCGGTAAGCAACACTCTGCTCCAGTGCTGCCTGTTCACTGCGCTTGGCATTGGTCAGTTTGCCAAACAAATCGATTTCCCAGCTTGCCGACCCTCCAAGAGTATACGTCTTACTGGTTTGTCCGCCCTTCACCTTACTTAAAGAGCCTTCCGGATCAAGCTGTACGGAAGGCAAATAAGCCAACCGTGCCGATGTCAGCGAAGCCTGCGCCTCCTCTACTTTCAACCTCGCCACATTCAAGTCCGTATTGGCCTCCAGTGACCGGGTTATCAGCTTTTGCAACAATGTATCGGTAAACAACTCATGCCATTCCAAATCTGCCAGCGAAGATGTGGTGTCTATCTCCGCAGACATTTCTCCGAAAAGCGAATCCGTCTTCACCTCCGGACGCCGGTACTTATTGTAAATACCGCAACTGCTCAACAGCAGTAGTGCAATGGCGAAAGTCAATATATAATTGGTTCTTTTCTGCATATCACTTTATATTAATAGCTACATTAAAAACATTAGTTCCGAGCGACGACTTCTTCACCGTCCTCTTCCCGATTGTGCGGGGGCATTACCCGCTCCTCGACAACCTGGAAAATCATGAACAGTACCGGAACGATGAAAAGCAACGCCAATGTTCCGACCAACATACCTCCTACGGTACCCACTCCCAATGAACGGTTTCCGTTGGCTCCGGCTCCCGAGGCCACGATAAGCGGGAACAAACCGATAATCATGGTCAAGGCAGTCATCAGAATAGGACGCAAGCGAACGCCCGCTGCCGAGATAGCTGCCTGAGCGATAGTCATTCCTTGCTTACGACGGGCAGAAGCATATTCCGTCAACAAAATAGCCGTCTTAGAAAGCAAACCAATCAGCATAATCAATCCTGTCTGCATGTAAATATTATTGTCCAGTCCGAAGCATTTGGCAAAAAGAAAACTTCCCATCAACCCAAACGGGACAGACAGGATAACTGCCAGCGGAATAAACAGACTCTCGTACAAAGCGCACAGAATCAGATAAACGAACAAGACACAAATGATGAAAATAATAGTCGTATTACTCGAACTCTGATCCTCTTCACGTGTAATACCACTGAACTCATAACCGTATCCGGTAGGAAGCGTCTGTGCAGCAACCTCCTCAATCGCCCGAATGGCATCTCCCGTACTATATCCGTCGGCCGGCATTCCATTCACCGGAATAGAAGTATACATATTGAAACGTGTCAGCGTTTCAGCTCCATACACTTTGGTCAGTGTAACAAACTGTCCCACAGGTGCCATTTCTCCGCTACCCGTACGTACAAACATGTTATTCAACGACTCTGTATCCAGACGGTAATTCTTGTCGGCCTGAATCATGACACGGTAAAGTTTCGAAAAACGGTTCAGGTTGGAAGAATAGTTACCGCCAATGAAACCCGAAAGTACGCTCAGCACATCGGAAACCTTGATGTCGGCCCGCTTGCATTTTGCCGCATCTACTTCTACCATGTACTGCGGGAACTTGGTATCGAAAGTGGTATAGGCCATCGATATTTCAGGACGCTGGTTTAAAGCCGCAATAAAATTCTGACAATACTTCTGTAAAGTACTCACGTTTCCTCCGGCACGATCCTGCACATAAAGCTCAAAGCCACTTCCCATACCATATCCGGATATGGTAGGTTGTGCAAAAACAAAAAGCTTAGCCGACTTAATATCTGCTGTACGCACATAAATCTGTGAAATAATCGCATTAATGTTATCTTCCGCCCTGGTACGTTCGTCCCAGTGCTTCAGTTTAATGATGAGCATACCTCCCGAAGCAGCCTGTCCTCCCATCATACTGAATCCGCTCACATTACTATAAAGTTTGACTTGAGGAATTTCCCGGATACGCTCATCTATCTGCTCCATTGCTTTCTTTGTTTGCGACAGACTACTACCCGGAGGTGTGGTCACATTAACAAAAATGGTTCCCATATCTTCATCGGGTACCAATCCCGTCTTGGTAGTACGAAGAAAAAGTACCAGCAATACACAAGCCGCAGCCAATGCAACCCCTGCCAGCCATCTGCGATGCAGGAAAAATGAAACTCCGTTCTTATACTTCAACACCAGCCGGTTGAAAGAAGCCTCGAAGGCATGGTGAAAGCGACTTGAAAAGCTCAGTTTTTTACCCGACTGCTTATCCATGTGCGGTGTCATGATCAATGCACACAAAGCAGGACTCAACGTCAGGGCGTTGATGGCAGATATACCGACAGCTACTGCCATAGTCAGTCCGAACTGAGTATAAAAAACTCCACTGGTTCCTCCCATAAAAGATGTAGGAATAAACACAGCCATAAAAACCAGTGAAGTGGTTACGATAGCTGCCGAAATGCCGTCCATAGCAGCCAAAGTCGCCTTGTAAGGAGAACGATACCCTTCATCAAACTTTGCCTGCACCGCTTCTACCACGACGATAGCATCATCGACCACCGTACCGATAACCAGTACCAGGGCAAAAAGTGTAAGTAAGTTCAAACTGAATCCGGCTACATAAAGAAAGGCAAATGTACCGACCAAAGATACGATGATAGACACCGATGGAATAATGGTAGAACGTACACTTTGCAAGAAGAAATAAACAACCAGAATCACCAGAATGATAGCCTCTATGAGTGTCTTTACCACTTCATGGATAGATGCATCAAGAAAGTCTTTGGTACTCATCAAATCGGTAAGAACCAGTCCTTTCGGCAGTTCTTTCGAGATTTCCTCCACTAATTTATCTACATCTTTTACTATTTCATTGGCATTCGATCCGGCCGTCTGGGCAATCATACAGGTAGCTCCCGGATGCCCGGATATCTGACTGTTATAGCTGTAAGTCTGTGCCCCCAGTTCAATCCGTGCAATATCTTTCAAGCGAAGTACTTCTCCCGACGGAAGTGCCTTGATTACCATGTTGCCAAACTCCTCTTCCGTTTCATAACGTCCGCGATACTTCAATGTGTATTGGAAAGTGTTTTCCGAATCTTCGCCCAAGGTTCCGGTAGCCGCCTCGATATTCTGCTCATCCAACAGGGATGTCACATCATCGGGGACCAGCCCATACTGAGCCATGACCTGCGGATTCATCCAGATACGCATCGCATAATCTCCACCCATCACATTCACGTTACCCACACCGGTAATACGTGATAACCGAGGCTCAACGTTTATCTTAAAATAATTATTGATAAAATTCTGGTCATAGTTATCGTCTTTACTATAAAGCGCCAGAATCTTGACCATACTGTTCTGACGTTTCTCTACCGTAACACCAATCTTGGTAACTTCGGCAGGCAGAAGTCCTTCTGCTTCCGACACTCTGTTTTTCGTATTGATGGTTGCCATATCCGGATCGGTTCCCTGCGCAAAGTAAACGGTAATGGAAGCCGACCCGTTATTGGTAGCAGTAGACGTCATATAAGTCATATTCTCTACACCATTAATTGCTTCCTCCAATGGAGCAATCACGCTCTTCTGAACCGTTTCCGCATTGGCTCCGGTGTAAGTAGCCGAAACCATAATGGTAGGCGGAGCAATGTCCGGATACTGCTCCATCGGCAAATTGGCCAGTCCAATAATTCCCAGCATCAGGATGAGCACAGAAATCACGCACGACAAAATGGGACGGTCTATAAATGTCTTCAGTTTCATGATACCCTCCTTCCTTTATTCTTTTTCCGGTGAAGCACCCGTCACCTGCGTATCTTCCTGAATCAGTCCGGCTCCTTCGGCTATAATTGTTTCACCTTGCTGTAAGCCACTTTCCACAATATACTCCGTCCCGTTGTTTTGCGGGAATACCGTAACCTGTGCCGACTCAGCCTTACCTTCCTTATTTATTTTATAAACGTATATTTTATCCTGTATTTCGAATGTAGCTTCCTGAGGAATAACAAATATACCTTTCTTTACATAAGGAAAAATAACTGTTGCCGTACTTCCATTTCGGAGCATTCTTTCAGGATTCGGAAAGACAGCACGCAGCGTAATCGCTCCCGTTTCCGTATCGGTCGTACCACTGATAGCATCAATTTTTCCTTTATGCCCGTACATTTGCCCGTCACTCAGACGAAGCTCTACCTCAGGCATTCCTTCCAGAGCCTTATCCATTGTGCCATACTGGCGGACAAGCGAAAGAATCTGCTGTTCGGTCATGGAAAAATAAACATATATCTCTTCGTCGTCCGAAACCGTCAGCAAGGGAGTAGTAATAGAAGAGTTAACCAATGCTCCGACACGATAGGACGACATACCAGCCACCCCGTCGACCGGACTTTTGATTACGGTATACGAAAGGTTGTTCCTGGCATTCACCTCTTCGGCTTTTGCCTGTGCCAGCGTAGCTTCTGCCTCCAGCAAGGAGTTGCGTGCCGTTTGACGGTCAAAATCGGAAACAACATGTTCTCGGAATAATTCCTCCTTACTGTCTGCTGTAAGTCGGGCCGTAGCAACGGCAGCCTCCGCACTCTTCACATTTGCCAATGCCGTCTGTAAGGATGCCTGATAAGGAACCTGATCGATAATGAATAAGGTCTGTCCTTTATGGACCTTGGCTCCTTCATTCACACAAATATCCGTAAGGGTACCACTTACCTGCGGACGTATTTCTACACTCTGCCGACCACTGATGACTGCCGTATAAGCACTGGTCAGCGTCCGGTCTGTTCTTTCTACTGTTATCAGCTTGTATTCACTTCTTCCTTGCTGTCCGGCAGACTGACCACATGCCGTAAGAAGCAACACCAAAGAGAAAGAAGCAATACTCATCGGTAAAAACAATCTATTCATTTCCTTCCTTTTTTAGTTAAAATCCGGTGTAAAATTAAAAGGCTGTATCAGCAAATCATTTGTCTTAAACCGAAAGATACTTGCCTCAAACCGACGTTTAGGAATTTTTCTGTTTACAAAACATAAAACACTTAAAAGCCCTTTTCATGATAAAAATATATTTCTACATTTATTGCCTTCAAAACATCATGAGCAATGAAAGAAAATATTATTTTTCAATGGATTAACGATAAATCTATAGCTAACAGGCAAGTTGAAATTCTGGCAGCAAACGACAAAATGACTATACTGAAAGCACAAGGAGAAAATGTAATTTGCCCTGACCTGCTGGAAGAATCACATCCAACTTTTCTTTTTCTATCAAAAGGTAAATTAAATTTCTGGATGAACGGAGATTACATCGAGATTCAAGCTCCGTCACATATCGATTTTATCCTTATCTATCCGTGGAAAAAGATAAAAACAAGTAAAGACTTTGAAGGATATTTCGTTACGACAGAACAAAGTTTCTTTATAAAAGTATCGGCAAGTATTCGTTCCAAATTCGGAGGGCTTATCTACCAATATGCACAAAAACCTTTCGTTCCGCTCAATGAAGAAACTATACAACGAATTATCCTTTTTCTGCACTTACTGATAGCCATTATCAAGCAGCCAGAATATCATTTTCGTTATGAAGTCATGGAAAACATGCTGCGTACGCTTCAGCTCGAAATATGGAATGCTGTTTTCGAAGTGTATAAAAATGAAGTAGTGGACGAACAACAGCTATGGAGCGATATTCTCTCACACTTCTTGCACTTGGTACGTACAAACTGCCGTTACCATCACGAAGTAAAATGGTATGCCAACCAGTTGTGTGTTTCATCGGATGCGCTTTCTGCCAGGGCAAGAAGGACCTACGACAAATCGGCTGGACAGATTATAGACGAATATTTAATGATAGAAGCAAAAGCTTATTTACAGAATCCGAGCCAGTCAATACAAAATATAGCAGAGTTACTTTGTTTTTCAGACCAGGCTTCCTTCTGCAAATTTTTTAAAAGATGTTGTGGCATTTCACCCAGTGAGTTTAAAAAGGCACAGGGGTTGACTATGAGAACGTGAAAGATATGAAAGGTTAAAAAGCAAAAAAATAAGTGTGCCACCGCAAAGGTAACACACTTATCCTACAAAATTCTATCTTAATCGTTATTTTGCCAGACTATAAACGATGTCCATAATCTGCTTACCCAGTTCGTCGGCAGCCTCCATGGTGGCAGCTTCAGAATATACACGGATAATCGGTTCGGTATTGCTCTTCCGCAGATGAACCCATTTATCAGGGAAATCAATCTTCACACCGTCGATATCGTTTATCTCTTCATTCTTATACAGTTCTTTCACTTTAGCCAGAATAGCATCTACATCTGTCTGAGGAGTCAGGTCGATACGGTTCTTTGCGATGAAATAGTTAGGATAAGAAGCACGAAGTTCGGAAACCTTCTTTCCCTCGTGTGCCAGATGACTCAGGAAAAGAGCAATACCTACCAGCGCATCACGTCCATAGTGTGACTCCGGATAGATTACTCCACCGTTTCCTTCACCGCCAATAACGGCATTTGTTTCTTTCATTTTGGTAACCACATTTACCTCTCCTACAGCAGCTGCGTTGTACTGCATACCATATTTACGAGTGACATCGCGCAAAGCACGTGTAGAACTCAAGTTAGATACGGTATTGCCCGGTGTATGTTTCAGTACATAATCGGCAACAGTCACCAGTGTATATTCCTCACCGTACATGGTTCCATCTTCGCAAATCATAGCAAGACGGTCTACATCCGGGTCAACTACAAAAGCAACATCAGCCTTACCTCCTTTCATCAGGTTCATGATATCACCCAGGTTCTTTTCAAGAGGTTCCGGATTATGCTGGAAATTTCCCGTAGGTTCACAATACAGCTTTTCGACATGCTGTACACCCAGACGCTCAAGCAACTGCGGCAATATGATTCCTCCAACAGAGTTTACACAATCTATTGCCACACGGAAGTTAGCACGACGGATAGCTTCTACATCCACCAACTTCAAAGCAAGCACACTGTCGATATGCTTTTCATTATAAGAATTATCTTCTGTATAAGAACCCAAGTGATCGATGTCTGCATATTCGAACGCTTCTGCCTCGGCAATACGAAGGACTTCCTGACCTTCGGCTGCGTTCAGGAACTCACCGTGTTCATTCAATAACTTCAGTGCGTTCCACTGTTTCGGATTATGGCTTGCAGTCAGAATGATACCACCACATGCGCCTGCCATTGTCACAGCAAGTTCGGTAGTAGGTGTAGAGGCCAGACCGATGTTTATCACGTCGAAGCCCATTCCCATCAATGTACCACAAACTACATTCTTCACCATTTCACCCGAAATACGGGCATCACGTCCTACAACAATCTTGTTGCTGCCAACCGTCGATGTACGACGAATCAGCGTGGCATAAGCCGAAGTAAACTTTACGATATCCAGCGGATTTAATCCTTCTCCCGCTTTTCCTCCGATAGTACCTCTAATACCAGAGATCGATTTAATCAGTGTCATTATTTACCTAAATTATAAGTTATCTCGTAATAGCAAGGATATACATACTGAGAAGCCTGACTGGTTCCCTGTCCGTGCGGTACAATCAGACGTACACGCGCCACTTTCTCAGAAGATGTAGTACGAGATGGTTTCACATATTTCAACGGAATCAACCATCCTGAAGGAACTGAAGTCGTACCATAAATAGAATACATCTGGTAACTTTCTGTAAACGCAGCAGAATAAGAAGAACCACTTATCGTCAGTTTATAGACTTCCGGATAAAGCATGTACTGCGGCAGGCTCCAACTTGAATTACCTGTATAAATAGGATAGTTAAGCAAATTCATATTTCCAGAAAGCGTATCACCGACAGCAAACATTCCGTCACGGTTCTGGATGGCAACTTCTATATAACGGGAAGCTATTTCGTAATATCCGTCTGATAATTTAGAAGCACCTTCTCCCGGTTGCACGATATTCATGTAAACGCCACTCTCCTCGAACAGCACAAACTGATTCTCATTTGTGATGGTATCCTGGTTATAAAAATCCTTCTCACTGATAACCTGATAATCGTGACTCAGAATCCATGCGTTGATAGCATCGGCTTCTTCCTCTTTCATTTCAGCATAAGTCTTGCCATTATCACAACTCTGCAAACAGCAAGCCACTACACAAACTACCGCAAAAAACAGTTTTATCTTTTTCATTTTCATATTATTTACGCCGCAAAAATAGCAAAATGCTTCATATATTTCAAGATGAGCCAAAGCATTAACAGCCCTTAACACAAGCCTATACCCTCCTCGTCAAGACAAAAAACCTTACTTTATCAGGGATGCGATATATGACTTCATTTCAGGTACGGCACGTCTTGTTTCCTGATACAATGTATATTGTGCCAATGTACGAACGTAATTATGCTCGGCATATTTTATCTGATAATAAGTATCGCCATTGATATAATCGGCCAAAAAACGTACCGCCTGCATGTACGGGAACAAGGTTACGGCATAAGGCAACAACTCTATTTCAACAGGCGTCAGAAAACTTCTGGCTGATTCAATATATCCTTTGGCAAAAGCCTGAAAAATATCGAATCTGAAATGTATTTTGCTTAAATCCGGTTCATCTTCTGGAGCCGTATTGGCTGCCGAACGAAGGAAATCGCCAAAATCGGAAAAGACAAAACTCGGCATTACCGTATCCAGATCGATAACGCAAAGTACTTTTCCCTGCTCATCGAACAGCATGTTGCTTACCTTCGTATCGCAATGGCAAATACGTTTCGGCAACTTACCCTCCCGATACAAACGTTCCGCACAGCACATTTCTTCGGCATCTTTTTCTATATCTGCGACCAAAGTATGTACCTTTTCCATCCGTCCGACCGCATCCTGCTGTACAGCCTCACGCAACTGTTTCAGACGGAACTCCATGTTGTGGAAGTCGGGAATGGTTTCACCCAAGGATTCGGTCATATCTGCCAGCATGGCTTCAAACTCCCCAAACTTCAGTCCGACAAGGTATGACGAGTCTGGAGTAACCACATCGAGCGTCTGCGAATCGGGAATAAACACCGACATGCGCCAATATTTTTCTCCATCAAAATAATATGTCTTACCGTTATCAGCTTTTACAAAACGAAGTACCTTCCGGTCAATATCGTCTTCGTGAGCCTCTTCCAGCTTCTGCCGGATATGTGAGGTAACTGCTTCTATATTGTGCTGAAGCATATCTACGTCTGTAAAAATATGATGATTGATACACTGCAAAATATAATCAGGATCTGTCACGCTCTTAGTCTGTACCAGATAAGTCTGATTAATCAGTCCGGAAGTCAAAGGTTTGATTTGAATAATTTCACCCACTTCGGGAAAGTGGTCTATAACATTGTTTAAGGCATCCATTACTCGTTATATTTAATCTGTTTCGAAGTCTTTATTTTCTGCTTATTACTTTATTTACTCTTTGCCCATTCCTTGGCACCTTGTGCTTTTAGTCGTGATGTGGCTTCTGAAGCCTTCCGTGCAGCTTCGGCCTCATCCTCAGGAGCAGCAAACGCATGCTTATACCCTTTTACAACATTCCACTCTCCACGGGTAAAATCGGGAAAGGCTACAGGCACACAACCGTTATCCATGGAAAGTTCTCCCAGCTCGGCAAGGCAACACCATTCAGCCAGATCGTAGACATCCATATCCAGTGGCAGGCCATTCTGCAAGCAATACACCAAACGACTATCCATGATAAAGTCCATACCGCCATGTCCGCCGACTTCTTTAGCCATTTCACCATATTTTTTCAAGATAGGATGCTGATACTTTTCGACCAATGCAGCCATTTCCTTTTCCGGCAAAAATCCATGTGAGCTCAAGTCATCCACTTTAGGCTGAACTCCCGATGCTGCCAACTGTTTGGCATCCAATGCATAGCCTTCTACCGGATATTTATTGGCGAAGCCTTTCGTTCCCGTAAGCTGATACAAACGGTTATAAGGCTGTGGCGTCATGACATCGTGCTGTATTTCGATTACTTTTCCATTCGCTGTACGAATCAAGGTTGTAGTATGGTCACCGTTACGGAAATGATTGCAAACAGAATCAGTGAGTTCTTCTACCAATGCCTTACCAACGACCGACTTGGTATCCATAGCTACCAGTGTAGCCATGCGGTCGCCACGATGAATATTGAGTGCCTGAGCAACAGGGCCGAGTCCATGGGTAGCATAAACATCTCCCCGATGCCGCATATTATAATCCAGACGCCATCCTAACTTATCGTCTTTTCCTTTTTTCCAGTAATAATCCCAAAAAGCGTCCAGATTATGAATATAAGCTCCTTGAGCACGGATTACTTCTCCGAAAACTCCTTGTTGCGCCATATTCAGCGTATTCATTTCGAACCAGTCATAACAACAGTTTTCCAGAATAAAGCAATGCTTACGAGTTGTTTCACTTAAATTAATAAGTGCCCAGCATTCTTCCAGATTCATGGCAGAAGGGACCTCTACCGCTACATTTTTCCCATGCTCCAAGGCACATTTCGCAACAGGAAAATGATGCAGCCAGTCGGCTGCGATATACACGAGATCAATATCTTCCCGTTTACAAAGTTCCTCATATCCTTTTTCACCCGAATATACAGCAGCCTTAGGCAGAGATGCTTCCTTTAAATACTTCTGACAAGCCTCAGCACGTTCTTGCTCATAATCACAAAGAGCCACAATCTGAGTGCCCGGAATATGTGTAAAACGTTCTACAGCTCCCGGACCTCTCATACCCAGTCCTACGAAACCAACACGGACTACTTCCATTTTCGGAACAGTCAGCCCCAATACACTTTTCTGTCCGGCAGGACGTTCCGGCGAATGAACCACAATTGTCCCTTTATTCCACTCCCACTGGGTTCCTCTTACAGAAGTATAAACTTCGGAAGCAGGCCTTGCAGCACATACTCCCAGTGTAAAACACATACTTAGAATTAATACATTCAGTCTTTTCATGTTTTTCATTGTATCCTTAATTCCGCAACACTTTGATTTAAACCTTAATTCCGCA
>HF993295.1 GCA_000436795.1 Bacteroides sp. CAG:1076 | reverse complement strand
GGTATGTGCCGGAACATTAGCCTTGATGGATGCTGGTGTACCTATCAAGAATCCGGTATCAGGTATTGCAATGGGATTGATCAAAAATGCCGGAGAAGAAAAATATGCTGTCTTGTCGGATATCCTGGGAGATGAAGATCATCTGGGAGATATGGACTTCAAGGTTACAGGTACGAAGAACGGTATTACAGCAACACAGATGGATATCAAGTGTGACGGTTTGACTTACGACATTCTTGAAAAAGCACTGATGCAGGCAAAAGAAGGTCGTGAATATATTCTGAGCAAACTGACAGAATGTATTGCAGAACCACGCAAGGAACTGAAACCAAATGCTCCGCGTATTGAAACTATGACTATTCCGAAAGAATTTATCGGTGCTGTAATCGGCCCGGGCGGAAAGATCATTCAGGGTATGCAGGAAGAAACAGGTGCTACAATCACAATCGAAGAAGTTGACGGTGCAGGACGTATCGAAATTGCTGGAAATAACAAGAAGACTATCGATGATGCTATGCGTCTGATCAAAGGTATTGTTGCTGTACCTGAAATTGGTGAAGTATATCAGGGTAAAGTACGTTCTATCATGCCTTATGGTGCATTCGTAGAATTCCTTCCTGGCAAAGATGGTTTGTTGCACATTTCAGAAATCGACTGGAAACGTCTGGAAACTATCGAAGAAGCTGGTCTGAAGGAAGGTGACGACATCGAAGTGAAGTTGTTGGATATCGATCCGAAAACAGGTAAATTCAAATTATCACACAAGGTATTGTTACCGAAACCAGAAGGTATGGCAGAAGGAAACCACGCAAAACGTGAACGTAAGCCTCAACAGAACAAGGAACAAAAACAATAATCCTTCATATATCTTTAATAAAAAAGGTTGCCTAAGGGCAACCTTTTTTATGCAACCAAGTAACTCAAGTCACAAGTAACAGACTGAAACGCCGCCCTTCATTAGCAGGTTACCAATAACAAGGGACAAGCATCCAGACAGAAATAGCCCGACTTGTTTCGGATAAATCCGCATGCAAGTCGGGCTATATTATATTTTTCGGCCGGAAATTATTCTGTAACTTCCTGGAAATCTTCTTTTCCTACACCGCAAACCGGGCAAACCCAGTCATCAGGAAGATCTTCAAACGCTGTTCCCGGAGCGATACCACCATCTGGATCTCCAACCTCTGGGTCATAAACCCAATCGCATACTGTGCAAATGTACTTTTTCATAATTTTATCGTTTATTCTAAGTTAGTATTTATTGTTACTTTACTATGAAAACAAATATAGAAAGAATTTGTTTACACTGTTTCATTTAGTAACATATTTTTTAATTCTTCCATACCTTCTGACGCTCCTTTACGAATAACATGTACTTGCCGCCCCGAAGCAATGGCGACTTCTTTCGGATCGATAAGGTATACCGGAACACGAGAAGGGACATAATTCAGCAAGCCGGCAGCAGGATAGACATTCAAGGATGTGCCAATAATGACAAATATATCAGCCTGTTCTGCATAATCAATAGCTGTTTCTATCATTGGCACACTTTCTCCAAACCAGACTATAAACGGACGCAGCTGTGAACCGTCAGCAGCTACATCCCCCATTTTTACTTCATACTCTTCTGGCTTTAATTCCTTTATAAACTTAGGATTGTTCGGTTGCCAACTGGATGTAACTTTAGTGAGTTCTCCATGCAAATGAATAACATGGTGACTGCCTGCACGCTCATGCAAATTATCAATATTTTGTGTAATAACTGTCACATCAAAATATTTTTCAAGTTCTGCTATCAACTCATGTCCTCGATTAGGTTTCACTGTCAGCAATTGTTTACGCCGTTCATTATAAAAATCGATTACCAACTTCGGATTGGCAGCATAACCTTCGGGTGTAGCAACTTGCTCTACAGGATAACGATCCCATAAGCCACCCGAATCACGGAATGTACTGATACCGCTTTCAGCACTCATTCCCGCACCAGTGAGTATTACCAGCTTTTTCATACACAAATATTTTCGTTCTATTTTAGATACAGTGACAAAAATAAGAATTTTTAATCGCTTAAAGATGCTCATATTCAAAGAAAAAAGATACCTTTGCCATGCTTTTAAAGAATATTACATACTAATAAATATAATTACATGGATAAATTTAGTTACGCCATTGGTCTGGGTATAGGCCAAAATCTGTTAAGCATGGGTGCCCGCGGCATCGAAGTAAACGACTTTGCACAGGCTATCAAAGACGTATTAGAGGGAAACCAGACAGCTATTACTCATACCGAAGCTCGTGATATTGTGAACAAATATTTCACCGAGCTGGAAGAAAAGATGAATGCTGAAAATATAGCAAAAGGAAAAAAATTCCTCGAAGAAAACAAAAAGAACCCAAACGTTGTAACATTACCAAGCGGACTGCAATACGAAGTTATCAAGGAAGGCAACGGTAAAAAGCCGAAAGCAACTGACCGTGTACGCTGCCACTATGAAGGAACATTGATAGATGGTACCTTGTTCGATAGTTCTATCAAGCGTGGTGAACCTGCTGTATTCGGCGTCAACCAAGTTATTAAAGGATGGGTTGAAGCACTTCAGCTTATGTCTGAAGGTGCAAAATGGAAACTTTATATTCCTTCAGAACTGGCATATGGTGCACAGGGAGCAGGTGAAATGATTCCTCCTCACAGCACATTGATTTTTGAAGTAGAACTGATTGAAGTTCTCTAAGAAACCTAAAATCGATAAATTATAATTTAAAAATAAAAGTAAATGAAAAAAAGTACTTTAATCATGATGTTTGCAGCCGCAGCTGGACTGGCATCATGTACAGCTCAAAGCCCAAAGGCAAACATGAAAAGCGACATTGATACTCTTTCTTATATGATGGGTGTCAGCAATACTCAGGGACTGGAAGAATATGCTATGGGACGTCTGGGTATAGACTCAACTCACATGGCTGACTTTGTAAGAGGTATTGAAGAAGGATTGAAACAGACTGATGCTAAGCAGAAAGCTTATATGGCTGGTATCCAAATTGGACAGCAAATCAGTGGAGATATGTTCGATGCTATCAGCAGCCGTATTTTCAACGGTGATTCTACTCAGAGCTTGAGCAAAGAAAACTTCCTGGCTGGTTTCGTTGCTGCTGTAAAGAAACAAGCTATTGTTCCGACCGATTCTGCTGCTGTATATGTTAATACAAAGGCTGAAGCTATCAAAGAAAAAGCATTGGAAACTCAATATGCCGACTATAAGAAACAGAATGAAGAGTTCCTTGCTAAGAACAAGAGCAAAGAAGGTGTTAAAGTTACTCCTAGTGGCTTGCAGTACAAAGTAATCACTGAAGGTAAAGGAGAAGTGCCTACTGAAACAGCAAGAGTTAAAGTACACTACAAAGGAACATTGATTGACGGTACTCAGTTTGATAGTTCATACGAACGTAACGAACCGACAACATTCCGTGCTAACCAGGTTATCAAAGGATGGACTGAAGCTCTGACTATGATGCCTGTTGGTTCTAAATGGGAATTATATATTCCTCAGGAATTGGCTTACGGTTCACGTGAAACTGGCAAGATCAAACCTTTCTCTACCCTGATTTTTGAAGTTGAATTAATCAGCATCGAAAAAGAAGATAAGAAATAAGTTTTAAAAACTGTCTCTATACTGAAACAGGTACGGATTTCATCTCCGTACCTGTTTTTTTATTCGCCTAACCGATATTCATGAGGTGTCTTTCCTGTCAATCTCCGAAAATACTTGCAGAAGAAAGATGCATTAGGAAAATTAAGATCATCGGCAATCTGATAAACCAGTTTATCTGAATGACGAAGTAATAACTTAGCTTCTTGTATAACAGCTTCATTCACCCAGTCCATAACAGTACGACCACTCGTCTGCCTTATTAGCGTACTTAAATAACGGGGAGTCAGGTATAATTTTTCGGCATAAAATACAATACTTCGTTCACGGATGGCATACTTATTAACAAGTAAAAGAAACCTGTTGAAAACTTCTTCTTGCCGCGTACGTTGCTGTCTGTCTTCTGACATTTCCTGCATACGATAAGCATGTATTTGATGAAACAATGCTGAAATCAGGCTTCTGACCATTTCACGAGGAAAAGGCTCATCGTGTACAACATTCCACAACATATCAAAAAACGATTGAATGCGTTTTTCTTCCTTTTCATCCAAGTCAAGTTGTACATAAAGCCTTCCCTGCAAAAACATTTGTAAAAGCATTTCTTTTTGCCACCCCTCCATCAAACTATTTGTAAAGGCAAGCATTTCTAATTCACAATCTTTCGATACTTCCAAAATCTGAAGAATCGTTCCCGGAGAGGCTACTATCAATTGTCGTGCTGAAAGTGTCAGTTCTATCAGATTGGCTCTGACACGGATATAACCTGCATGCATAAACAAAACACGACCTTCAGTCAGACGATAGGGCTGTCCCAATGTCAAGATTTGTTCCGGAATACCCAAAGTTCCCCTCATAGAACGTACCAGTCCCAACTCTGCAGAAACAAACCGGTAAGCATTGCAAGAAATAGTTGACAACTCAAAAATCTGTTTTAAAGCCAAAAGCAAAAGATTATTTTGTTTCATAACAAAATACATTTATTTCCTGCAAAGATAATAATAGCATCCAATAAAGGGGTAAAATCGATATATAATCGAACAAACAGAACATTTACAAAAACCAATAGGACCTCATGGATAGATAGAAAGGCTTTAACTTTGTATAACAACAATAAAACAACATGCCATGATTAGAATAATCTTATTCGTTCTGTCTGCCATCATTACTTTAAATACAAAGGCACAAATAACATTAGACGAATGCCAGCAGGCTGCACAAGAAAATTATCCCCTCGTCCGACAATATAATCTCATTCAACTTTCGGAACAATACACAGTATCGAACGTAGAAAAAGGGAACCTTCCACAAATCAGTGTCAGTGGAAAAATATCTTATCAGAGCGATGCTACAACTCTGCCATTTGAAATACCAGGTATCGGATTTAGAGGATTATCTAAAGATCAATACCAAGCCATAATAGAAGTCAAACAAAACATCTGGGACGGTGGAACGATTCATAATCAAAAAGAAGAGATAAAAGCCGTAAGTCGTGAGAACAAGCGTCAGCTGGATGTTAGTATGTATGCACTTCACGAGCAGGTTAATCAGGTATACTTTGGGATTCTGCTTTTAAACGAACAGTTACACCAAAATTCCCTGCTTAACGAAAACCTGCAACGGAGCCTGAAAAATATAGAAGCTTACCGAAACAATGGCATAGCTAATGATGCAGATGTAGACGCTGTAAAAGTAGAAATACTAAATACCAAACAACAACGTACTTTACTTTCTGCCAACCGTCATGCTTATTTGCATATGCTTGCACTACTGACAGGAAAAACGATTGATGATAATACCCAATTCGTGGTTCCGAAAGCGACAGAAAACAATGAAAGTTACACAAGCATCAACCGGCCGGAACTTCAACTATACGAGGCCCAAGAGCAAACGCTCTATATCCGACAACGCAACCTTCGTGCCGGGTATATGCCACAATTAGGATTTTTCGCCCAAGGGGGATATGGTAATCCCGGATTGGACATGTTAAAAGATAAATTTACAGCTTACTATATGGTAGGTGCACGGCTGACATGGAACTTTGGTAGTCTATATACCTTGAAAAATGACAAGCAGAAACTCGATATACTACACCGGCAAATTCAGAACAATCGAGATGTATTTCTTTTTAAGACACAATTGAAATTGACTGAACAAGATGGAATAATCAAAGCCTTACGTCAACAAATGATAGAAGATGATGAAATGATTCGCCTGCGTTCCAACATTCGTCAGGCAGCCGAAGCCAAAGTAGCCAACGGAACATTAACAGTTACTGAAATGTTACGTGAAGTGACATCCGAAAGTCTGGCACGACAAACTCAGGCTATTCATAAGATTCAGTTACTCATGAATCTGTATAACAGAAAACACCTTACCAATTCCCCAACATATTAATATGTTTCAGCCTTATGAAGAAAAAATATTTTTCATTTATCGCCTTATCTATTTTCTTTTCTGCCTGTCGGTCCAATGTCGACTTTGATGCAACAGGTACATTCGAAGCTACAGAAATTATTGTTTCCGCAGAATCGAACGGTAAATTATTCTACCTTAATGCAGAAGAAGGCACGCATCTCACTCAAGGAGAAGAAGTCGGACTCATAGATACGATTCAGCTCTATTTGAAAAAGCTTCAGTTAGAAGCAAACATGAAATCGGTGGATAAACTGCGTCCTGATATCCACAAGCAAATAGCTGCTACCCAAAAACAACTTGCAACAGCACATCGTGAACGTACGCGAGTCGATAATTTGTTGAAAGCAAATGCAGCTAACCGCAAACAACTTGACGACTGGGATGCTCAAATTGCCGTATTACAAAGTCAGTTGGAAGCACAGATATCTTCTCTCACCAACAATACACAAAGTTTAAATGAGCAAAGTTCCTCTGTAGCTATCCAGATTCTCCAAACAGAAGATCTGTTAAACAAATGCCATATACTTTCTCCTATCAGCGGAACAGTACTTGCCAAATATGCAGAACCAGGCGAACTGGCTGCTGCAGGAAAGCCTCTTTTTAAAATAGCCGATACTGAAAACATTTTCTTACGGGCCTATGTCACTTCCTCACAGTTAGAAAAAGTCAAATTAGGTGAACAGGTCAAAGTATTTGCAGACTTTGGAAATGGCAATCAAAAAGAATATCAAGGAACAATAAGTTGGATAGCCGACGAGGCGGAATTCACTCCTAAGACAATATTAACAGAAGACGAACGTGCCAATCAGGTATATGCTGTAAAAATAGCTGTCAGAAATGACGGCAGCATTAAAATAGGAATGTATGGAGAAGTAAAATTCGATCAATAACAACATGAATAAAAATATGAATCCTGTCATCGACACACAACATCTCTGTAAATGCTACGGAACAGTTAAAGCGCTGCAAGACATTTCACTAAATATACAGCAAGGAGAGCTATTTGGACTAATAGGTCCTGACGGTGCAGGAAAGACTACATTATTCCGCATCCTCACGACCTTATTAAATGCTGATTCAGGCGAGGCTTCTGTATTAGGATATGATGTTCAAAACGAATTCCGTTGCATCAGACGAGAAATAGGCTACATGCCGGGACGTTTTTCTCTCTACCAAGACTTGACAGTAGAAGAAAATCTGAATTTTTTCGCTACGATCTTTCAGACGACCATAGAGGAGCACTATGATCAGATACGGGAAATATACGAACAAATAGCTCCTTTCAGAAAGCGCCGTGCAGGAGCATTATCAGGAGGAATGAAGCAAAAACTGGCTCTTTGCTGTGCCTTAATACATTCTCCCAAGATTCTATTTCTCGATGAGCCAACAACCGGAGTGGATCCCGTTTCAAGAAAAGAGTTTTGGGTAATGCTGAAGAGATTACGTGATAAAGGCATTACAATCTTAGTTTCTACTCCTTTTATGGATGAAGCCCGGAAATGCGACCGAATAGCTTTCTTATACGAAGGCAGAATAAGAGGCATAAATACTCCCAGTGTCATATTAGAACAATTTAAAGATATTCTTTGTCCTCCTGGTTTGAAACACAACCACACCGAAGAAAACGAACGACCTATTATAAAAGTGGACAATCTGGTAAAATGCTTTGGTACATTTACGGCTGTCGACCATATCTCATTTGAAGTAAAACGAGGAGAAATATTTGGCTTTTTAGGAGCTAACGGTGCAGGTAAAACAACTGCAATGCGTATCTTATGTGGTTTAAGTTTGCCGACAGAAGGATATGCCGAAGTAATGGGCTACGATGTCAGGACACAAAGCGAAAACATAAAACGGCATATAGGATACATGAGTCAAAGGTTTTCTTTATACGAAGATTTAACAGTCAGCGAAAATGTACGTCTTTTTGGAGGAATATATGGAGTTTCTAAAAAAGAAATTCCAGCGCGAACAGAAGCAATGCTACGGCGTATCGGATTATACGAAGAACGAAATACTGTAGTCCAATCCCTTCCCTTAGGCTGGAAACAACGTCTGGCTTTTTCGGTTGCAATATTTCATCGCCCACAACTCGTCTTTCTCGATGAACCAACAGGAGGAGTGGATCCTGCTACACGACCCCAGTTTTGGGAACTCATCTATCAAGCCGCCGAATACACGACGCCAGTTTTGGGAACTCATCTATCAAGCCGCCGAACAAGGAATCACGATATTCGTTACTACTCACTATATGGATGAAGCAGAATCCTGTGACCGAATTTCGATGATGGTAGACGGACGTATCCGGGCCTTGGATACCCCAACAGGCTTAAAAGCTCATTTTCAAGCTCAGAACATGGACGAAGTTTTTCAAATGCTCGCGCGAGAAGCCAAACGAAATCATAACTAACATTTTACATTGTCGTACATTATACTAAGAGTATGAAACAATTCATTGCATTTATCAGGAAAGAATTTTATCACATTCTGCGCGATAAGCGTACAATGCTGATACTTATTGGAATGCCTATCATACAAATTATACTTTTCGGATTTGCCATCTCTACAGAAGTACGCAACGTACAAACTGCTGTTCTTGTAAATTCGGCAGATGCTGACGTACAACGTATCGTTGACCGGCTGGATGCAAGTGAATACTTTACCGTAAAGTATATTGTACATTCCCCCGATGAAATAGAGCATTTATTGAAAAGAAATAAGATAGAACTTGCTGTCATTATAAGTCATGATTTAAACCGGTTACGTTTTGATTCCGAACAACTACAAATTATAGCTGACGCCACTGAACCCAACTTAGCCATCACCCGTAGTGCTTATGCAAACGGAATATTATCGAAAGCCCTGGCAGCACTGAAGCAAGACAATCCTAAAGGGAAAATCATAGTTTCTGGAAAACTACTCTACAACCCTCAAATGAAAAGTGCCTATAATTTTGTACCTGGTGTCATGGGATTAATTCTGATGCTCATTTGTGCTATGATGACATCCATATCCATCGTACGGGAAAAAGAAACTGGTACAATGGAAATCTTGCTTGTTTCTCCAATAAGCCCGATATGGGTTATTTTATCAAAGACTGTCCCTTACTTTGTATTATCTATCGTCAACTTAACTACAATTTTACTGCTATCTTTTTTTGTCCTTGATGTTCCTATTGCAGGTAATTTATTCAGTTTATTAGGAGTATCACTCTTGTTCATTTTTGTTTCACTCGCTTTAGGTCTGCTTATCTCATGCATTACTCATACTCAAGTAGCAGCCCTACTTGCATCGGCTATGGTTTTACTGATTCCTACAATCATTTTATCAGGCATTATCTTTCCCATAGAAAGCATGCCAGTTCCCCTACAGTGGCTATCCTGTATAATTCCAGCACGATGGTATGTAGCAATAGTACGAAAACTGATGATAGAAGGTGTTCCGATATCTTATGTATGGCAAGAACTCTGTATTCTTCTGCTTATGGCAGCCATTCTTATAGGAATCACAATTAAAATGTTCAAGAATCACTTAGAATAGAATAAAGTACATGATATTACAATATCTCATAGAAAAAGAATTTAAGCAACTCCGTCGAAACAGCTTTTTACCTCGACTGATACTGATATTTCCTTGTGTCATCATGCTTATCATGCCATGGGCTGCTACATTGGAAATTGAAGACCTACGTATAGCTATCATCGATCACGATCATAGTCCGTCTTCCATCCGGCTGACTCATCGCATAGAGGCATCACCCTATTTCAAATTAGTAGCCTTCCCCGAAACATACCCAAAAGGATTAGAACATATTGAAAGGAATCAGGCAGATATGTTACTTGAAATACCGAAAGGTTTCGAAAAAGAGCAAGTCAACGGACGTCCGGCTTCTGCTTTAGTAGCTATAAATACAGTAAACGGGAGCAAAGGTGGACTGGGCAGTACTTATCTGCAACAGATACTTAATCCACAAAACACATCTATATCAGTCCGGTACCGTTTTAATCAACATTTAGATTATAAAGTATTTATGGTCCCAGCCCTAATGACTATGTTATTAGTGATGATTTGCGGTTTTCTCCCCGCATTAAATGTTGTTAGCGAAAAAGAAGCCGGGACAATCGAACAAATTAATGTCAGTCCAGTAAGCCGTTTTACATTTACCTTAGCCAAATTATTACCTTATTGGTTTATTGGCTTTATCGTATTAAACTTATGCATGATACTTTCCTGGCTCGTATACGATTTAATACCAGAAGGTAGTATACTTACCATTTATCTTGCAACATTGATATTTGTTCTGGTCATGTCCGGATTAGGTCTGGTTATCTCCAATTATTCAGCAACTTTGCAACAGGCTATGTTCGTTATGTGGTTTTGTATGTTGACCTTCATACTGATGAGTGGCCTATTTACCCCCATCAGCAGTATGCCAGAATGGGCGCAATACCTTACCTATATCAATCCTTTACGATACTTCATGGAAATAATGCGTATGGTCTATCTAAAAGGGAGCAGTATAACCGATATCGCATCACAATTAAGCATTTTATCTTGTTTTGCTGTAATATTATATGGATGGGCAATTTATAGTTATCGGAAGCAGCAATAACTGTGATTATAAAATTTAACATTTCATTTATAACATGATACCATTTTATTCTCTATATTTGAAAATACACAAACTTTAAATACGTGAATATTATGAACGCAAATCCTGTTTTCAGTTTGCACATCCCGACAAGAATCTTGTTCGGATGTGGTGAGATAAAGAAGTTAGCAACCGAAATACTTCCGGGAAAGAAAGCGATGATTGTAATTTCCGGTGGAACTTCGATGAAAAAATACGGATATTTAGATAAGGTAACCGGCTTCTTGACCGAGAATGATGTTGCATCTATCGTTTACGATAAAATTCTTCCTAACCCCATCAAATCGCATGTAATGGAAGCTGCAGCTATTTGCCGCGAACAAGGCTGCGATTTTATTATCGGATTAGGAGGCGGCAGTACAATCGATTCAGCCAAGGCTATTGCCGTTATGGCATGCAATGAGGGAGACTTCTGGAATTACGTAACAGGTGGAACCGGTAAAGGACGCCCAGTAACAAAAGCACTGCCGATTGTAGCCATTCCAACTACCGCAGGTACAGGAACAGAAGTCGACCCATGGGCAGTAATTACCAACGAAGAAAAACAAGAAAAAATTGGTTTCGGATGCCCACTTACCTTCCCTACTCTCTCTATCATCGATCCGGAATTAATGGTTTCCATTCCTGCACATCTAACAGCTTATCAAGGATTCGATGCTTTCTTCCATGCTGCTGAAGGATTCATTGCCAATTGTGCAACTCCAATCAGTGACCTCTACGCATTAGAAGCAATTCGCCTACTTTATAAATATCTTCCTGTAGCCGTAAACGACGGCAAGAACTTAAAAGCACGTGCTAAAGTTGCATGGGCCAGTACACTTGCCGGACTGGTAGAAGCAACTTCCAGCTGTACCTCCGAACACTCAATGGAGCATGCAATGAGTGCCTATTATCCGGAATTGCCTCATGGAGCAGGATTGATAGCATTAAGTGAAGCTTATTTTGAAACATTCCGTAATGACTGCATGAAGCGTTACATGAAAATGGCTGATATCATGACTCAGCAGAAGAGTAATCGTCCAAGTGATTTTATCGACGCATTGGTACGCATGAAAAAAGAATGCCATGTAGACGACATCAAATTAAGCAAATGGGGACTAAAAGAGGAGGATCTTCCGAAAATGGTTCAGAATGCACGCGATACAATGGGTGGTCTGTTCACCTTAGACCCACGTCCGCTTACAGACGAAGAAGTATTGAACATCTACAAACAATCTTATAAATAAAGGTATCACTTAGTCTGTTAATCATCTAAAAGAGAAGCGACCATTCACATGGTCCGATAAAGTAAAACAAAAAGAGTTCCCCCCCAAGGATGAACTCTTTTTGCTATTTATTATTCTGTTACGGCAAATTTCAATGTCGATACATCTTCGCTGTTGGGACCAATCATTACATTAAAATCTCCCGGTTCGCAAACGTAATTCAAATCGTAATCATAGAATTTAAGTAGTTCCGGAGTTATTTTAAAAGACCTAAAATCCGCAACTATCATCCAATACACGATTAAG
>HF993294.1 GCA_000436795.1 Bacteroides sp. CAG:1076 | reverse complement strand
GACCTGGGATGGGAAACCAGCAAGAAGCTGAATATCGGACTGGATATTACACTTGTCAGAAAATGGAACCTGACTGTAGATTTCTACAACGAGGCTACTTCCAACATGCTGTTTGAGCTGCCTGTTTCTCAGGTTACCGGCTTGAGCGAAGTATATCAGAACATCGGTTCGATGAGAAACCGAGGTGTAGAAATTGGTCTGAACGGCACCATCCTGCAAACCAAAGGTTGGACATGGACTGCATACGCCAATGTTACTCTTAACCAAAACAGAATCACTGAGCTTTCTGGTGGAAAACCAATCGAAGATACTTATACCATCAAACAGGAAGGTTACCCGTTAAGACAGTTCTATATGGTAGAGTATGCAGGTGTAGACCCGGATACGGGTGCACCATTATGGTATAAAAATGCTACAGGCGACGAAACCACAACCAACTGGAACGAATGTGCCAAACGTTACCTTGGTTCGGCCGATCCTAAAGCCTATGGTGGTTTCGGCACACGCGTACAATGGAAGAACTTCGACTTCTCGGCCGACTTCAATTACCGTCTGGGTGGTAAAGTCTATGCCGCCTCAAACCGTTCCTATCTATCAGCCGGCAGTAAAGGAAACATTACTCCAACAACTTATCTGTATGAGAATGCATGGACTGAAAACAACCGTTACACCGATGTTCCAAAGTATATATACGGAAACACTTCAGGAGAAAATAATCATTCTTCACGTTTCCTGTATAGCGGAAACTTCTTGCGCGTAAAGAATCTGCAACTGGGATATACACTGCCTAAAGGACTTTTGAAAAAAGCGCTGATAGACAACATGCGTATCTATGTATCTGTTGACAACATCTATACATTCAAGGCAAAGGATTTCGTAGGTTACGATCCTGAAACATATACAAGCGGACTGATTGCATACCAGTATCCATCTACAAGAACATTCCTTGCCGGAATCACCCTCGGATTTTAAATAAATATGTTTAACGAATCAAACAAAAACGAAATATGAAGAAGTTTATCACTCGCCTGCTTATCTGTTCAGCCCTGGCCGGGAGCTTTGCTTCCTGCAACAATTTCTTCGATACAGAGTACAACGAAGGAATAGATGTCGACAGCGGACTGACAAGTGTAGACAACCTGAAATATGCACTGAACGGAACTTATTATCAATTGTTCACGTCCTATTTTGCCGGAAACTATTCGCTTACCATCGGCGATATGGCCGGTGACATGGCTTACCTGAACGGCTCTGCCAGCCACTGGATAACCATCAACCACTATAACGTAACCCCTGATGATACATACCTGAGCAGTATTTGGGAATATGGTTATAAAATAATAGATAATGCTTCACGTATCATCAAGGCGGGAAAGGAACTGGAAGCAACCGTTGCTGACGCCGACAAAGCCGCATTGAAACAATATATGGCCGAAGCCTACGGACTGAGAGGATATGCCATGCTGTACATGACCAATATTTTCGGCAAGCAGATAAAGGTAAACGGAACGACTGACAATAGTGATGCCATCGGTGTGGTGATTGTCGATGAACCGGTAAAAGCTTTCGAAGAAGTGAACCGTTCGACTGTCGGACAATGCTACCAGGCTATACTGGACGACTTTAACAATGCCCTGACTTGTTACACTGAAAGTGGAACCGAAGGAAGAGGAGCCAACCAGTATCTTTCTATGGCAGCTGTCGAAGGCCTGATGGCACGTACCTATTTATATATGGAAGACTTCAGCAATGCCG
>HF993293.1:697-3768 GCA_000436795.1 Bacteroides sp. CAG:1076 | reverse complement strand
CAAAGGGAGAAAGGATTATGAAAATCTGCTGCCCATGACAATATGCAAATAATAATTGTTAAATATATGGACTCCTTTTTAGGTGGGTGGTAATAGACACCCGCCTAAAAGGGGATACCCTAAAATTAGGGACTTACTAATATGTACGAATCATCAAATAATAATTCAAGAATAGCAAAGAATACCTTATTCTTGTATATACGTTCTATTTTGATAATGACAATTAGTGTCTTTACTAGTAGAGTTGTATTACAAGCTTTAGGAGTTGAAGACTACGGTTTATATAATGTTGTTGGTGGGTTTGTTGGTATGTTTTCTATCATAAGTTCATCACTTGTAAGTGCAAGCCAACGTTTTATCTCATTTGAGATGGGTAAGACCAATCCGGAACAAAATAAAGTGTTCTGCAGTATTGTCAGTATCCATATATTCCTTGTTTTTGTTTTGATTGTATTATTTGAAACATTTGGCTTGTGGTTCTTAAATACTAAACTTAATATTACAAGCGAGCGAATAGTGGCAGCTAACTGGGTGTACCAATGCAGTATTATTACATTCTGTGTTAATTTACTCAGTGTCCCATATAATGCAACTATAATAGCTCACGAAAAAATGAACGCTTTTGCATACATTAGCATTTTTGAGGTAATCGCAAAATTGGGTATCGCTTATTTGATTTGTTTTTCGCATTCTGACAAACTAATTTTTTATGCTATCCTAATGCTTTTGATAGCAGTCATAATACGCTTAATATATTCTATCTATTGTAGAAGAAATTTCGAAGAATGTAGATTTCGAATTATGATAAATAAGTCGTTCGTCAACTCTCTTCTTAGTTTTATTGGATGGAATTTTATCGGGAGTACAGCTGGTGTCTTAGTAACTCAAGGAGTAAACGTCCTGATAAACTTGTTTTTTGGAGTAGCCCTAAACGCCGCTCGTGGTATAGCAGAGCAAGCGAATAATGCTATTAACCAGTTTGTTACTAATTTTATGACCGCAATGAATCCTCAAATTACAAAAAGTTATGCTTCTAGCAATTATGAATACATGAATAGTTTGATGGAAAAGGGGGCAAAATATGCTGCAATATTACTTTGGTTCTTAAGCCTACCTGTATTTGCCGAAGCTGAATTCATCTTAAATTTATGGTTAGTTGAAGTACCACCTTATGCACCGCTATTTCTACGCCTTGCCATCATATTTTCAGTGTTTCAATCATTATCAAACACATTATATATTGGAATGCTTGCAACAGGCCATATAAAAAAATACCAAATCATTATGGGTATCATATATATATCTTCATTTGTTTTATGTTATTTTCTATTTACTATAGGGTTTGGACCTGAGTGGGGATATATATCCACAATTATTGCTTTATTAATCGGTGCTATTGCCCGTTTATTATTACTTAAAGAAATAATAAATGGATTCTCAATAAAGAGTTTTATAAAAAATACGATTATTAAATCTTTATCATTGATTTTTATAACATCTGCTATAATTTTCACTATAAAACACTTTTTGCCTAATGAATCATTAATCAGTTCCATCAGCATTATTTGCTTATCAGTTTTGCTAGTACCGCTTGTCACATACTCATTAGCAATTGATGAAAATGAGAGAAGATTTTTATCTAAACAACTAAAAAAATACTTTCATAGAAATAAGTAAAAGAATATGTCTAATATGAAATATTATATTGGTCACACATTAGATTCTGATATTAGATTTAAAGCATCCTCTGGGGGTATCGGTAGTTATATAATTAAATACCTACTTTCATCTAAAGAGTATGGGACAAGTATGACCATGGTGTTTAATTCAAAAGAATGCAAATATGAGCCTAAGTTAATACACTCTTATGAGGAATATCATAATTGTGGAAGTGTGTATCAAGATATTGATGTTTATGAATTTATAAAAAACAACATCAATAATATTATTAATGGAATAATAGTAACATGCATGCCATGTCAAGTTCGAAAAATAACAAAGATTCTAACTAGTTATAACATAAAACATTTTATTATATCTCTCTGTTGTTCGGGACAAACCAAAGTAGAAGGAACATGGTGTCTATATAAGTTCCTAGGTTTAAAACGGCAGGAGATAAAAAACATTCAATATAGAGGTAATGGATGGCCTAGTGGAATACAAATTGAATTGACTAATGGAAAAATTATCAAAAGGGACAATTATTCATATCCATGGAACATTATTCACAGCTCTTTTTTATTCAGGCCATCAAGATGCCTCTTTTGTACATACAAAACTGTTCCATATAGTGATATTAATTTGGCAGACCCTTGGTTAATTGAATATCAAACGGATACTATAGGAAACTCCGTGATTATAGCCAATACTAGTAAAGGTTACAAATTAATTGAGGAACTAATATCCAATAACTTAATTAAATGTATAGTTTCGGATGAAGATACATACATTAGATCACAAAAAGGCACAATAGAGGAAAAAGCAAAAGTAAAATTACATAGAAAGTACTACAAATTCATTAAACAATTATCGCAAAATAAAATCTATGTCAATATAGTTACATTTTCTGCTATAACGATGAAAATTCACACTAGAATTATACAAAAATTAAAAGAAATAATAAAATGAAGCTTCAAAATATTATCAAAAGAATTAATTATCTCATGAGATGGTTATTTTGGAATCGTCAGTTTGGGTGTGTTAATGGAAAAATACAAATTGGGACTAATGTAACTTTTCAAAATCCTGAATGTATATTCTTTGGGAAAAATGTTAAAATTGGAGATGGAACACTGTTTTTACCTTGCAAAGAATATGCAAGAGTAAAATATGAACCATCTATAATAATACATGATGGCTGTGCTATAGGAAAGGGAAATAGCTTTGCATCTATTGACCGAATAGAAATAGGCGAAAATGTCTTATTCGCAGGATATGTACATTTAACAGATCACTCACACGGTTATGAGGACATTAATTCCCCCATTAAAAATCAAAGATTAATTAGTAAGGGGCCCATAGTTATTGAAAATGACTGCTGGCTCGGATTCCAGTCAGAAATCTTGTCTGGA
>HF993293.1:0-645 GCA_000436795.1 Bacteroides sp. CAG:1076 | reverse complement strand
GGGAAACACTCAATAGTAGCAGCAAGAGCGGTGGTCACCAAAGATGTCCCTCCATATAGTATAGTAGCAGGCAATCCAGCTAAAATCGTAAAACAATATAATTTTGAAAATAAAAAATGGGAAAAAGTAACAAAGTAGCAAATTATGTTCTTATTTCAGGACTAAACATTACAGATAATAATAGAGGAACTGCAGCACTTGGATATGGCGCACTGTCCTTTTTACGAAATAAAGATTATTTAAGAACTAAAGATGAGATTATTACAATTCATAGGGTCAAGAATATCTTTAAGTATAAACTAAAAATAACTGATAAAAAGTGTAGAGTCAATCAGACTGATGCTGTATTCAGGGTATTAAATGTTTTCGTTTTAGAATTCTATTTATATGAAAAATTGGGATTCTATATTCCATTAACACCGTTTGGTAAAGTAATTAGGAATTTGCGTTTGGTTGCAGCTATAAACGGTGGAGATGGCTTTACAGATATATATGGAAAACAACTTTTTGAGTCTCGATTACACGATATCAAAATAGCTAGAAAAAAGCAAGTTCCATATATATTTTTACCACAAACAGTTGGTCCCTTTTCTGAAGGATTAATATATCCTTAATTCCGCAACACTTTGATTTAAATTAATTTAT
>HF993292.1 GCA_000436795.1 Bacteroides sp. CAG:1076 | reverse complement strand
ACTTATAAATTAATTTAAATCAAAGTGTTGCGGAATTAAGGGTCTTCTCGGATTTGTGGAATGAGCCTCATCGAAAATGCTCTGTAAAACTATTTCTTTAATATTTTTCTTAATTATTGATTGGATATATTAGTATTAGTCAATATATATTACTTGGCTTTTCCTGCGTGCTTTTCTACAGAAAGCCTGTCGGAAGTAATGAAAATTGTTCTGCTAATTCAAATATATTTTAAAATATGCTGCAAAATACTTTTTGCATGTTAAATACAACAAATTGCATGGATTAATAGTTAAAATATATTTCGCGTAATGATATTTGATTTTTTTTCTTTTAATTTGAGAAAACGAAATAAATTAAATATTTTTCATGTTTGCTATAGTTGGAAATATTGTTACATCTGTTCTCGGTGGACTACTGATCGCTGTCGTAGCAGTCGCTATATTATTGCTTGTCATCCATCTCTTGTTTCCTCGTTACCTGACAAGTGAAGTTGCTTTCAGCTTTATTGTTGGAATTGTTCTTTTTATATTGGTTGGTGTACAAGCTTTTCTTGGTTGTGGAGCTTCTTCTGTAAAGAAATATGTTGATTTGTCTAATCGGGAAGTTCAGGCTCTGGTGGCATCCGTCCGGCAGATAACCAGTCAAGTCGGCGAGAAATCAGAAGTACAGGCTATGCTACGGGAGGAATATCCGTTTGTGGAAGAGTCATTAATTGGTGAGTGTTTAGAAAAACTGGACATAGAGCAGTTGCAAGAGAAGCCCGAGAGCGTCATACTCGGAATAAAGGCGCAGCTTTCCAGCTATATTATACGGCGTTGGATATGGGGAATTGCTTTTTGGCTATTGGCTGCAACTATATTAGGCTACCGGGCCTATCAGGATCAAAAAAGACTTGATTATTTACGCTATCGGAATATGATGAATATGTAACCTTATAAATCGTGAAAAATATGAGTATAAAAGGAAATGAAAACCATATCCTCGTCGGGTTGGGAGGAACAGGTGGAAAAGTCTTGAAAGCTTTTCGTAAGCGTTTGTTTCAGGAATATTCTTCTGATGAACGTTCAAAATTGTCCATTGGCTATGTATATGTAGATTCTACACGTGAGATGATGCAACCCAATGATATTACTTTCAGGGTATTGGGGCAGGATGCTTCTTTTGGAGAAAGTGAATTTGTATATGTTCGGGGAGTAGAATTGAACAGCGTTTTTGCCAATCCCAGCGGTTTCCCGGGGCTAAAGGGCTTTATTGGTGATCCGGAAGTCATGCAGAAAACAATTGGTAGTGTGGAGACTGCTGCCGGTCAGAAGCGCCGTGCCGGACGTATCTTGTTTGGAAGTTCTGTACAAAATTATTTGAGCACATTGCGTTCCCAGTATATAAAGGCAAAGGAGATTAGTGGAAAAAATACACTGAATATTCATATTTTTACCGGACTGGCAGGAGGTACCGGCTCCGGTTCTATTATTGATGTTCTGGCGCAGACTCGCTGTGAATATCCGGATGCTCATATTGTCTTGTATGCGATGATTCCGGAACCTACCGTTCCTATGGGATGTGATGCAGGGCGTTATCAGGCGAACGGATACGCAGCATTGGTTGAACTGAACGCTTTGATGGCTAAAAAGTATATGCCGTATGATGTGACCGGCAAGTATGAGCGTGTACCTTTGGAAAATGTAAAGGCAGTTGTTGACAACTGTATTCTATATACAAACGAGAATGAGAATGGATTGACTATTGATTCTCACAAACAGTTGCCGCTGGTCGTTGCCGATTTCTTGTACAATTATGTTTTCTTGGAGCAGAATGATAATACAAGTGACTTTATCCGTACTTATTCTCTGGAGAATATCGAGGACTGGCGAAATGAGTTTAATGAAAGAACAAAGGAAGGGGTAGTCGATCCGGTTCGTTCTAAGAAATACAGTTCTTTCGGTATTAAGCGTGTGGTTATTCCGGAAGAAGAAATCATTGAATATTTTACATTCTCTTTCGGGCGTCAGGCTTTGTTGCAGTTGCGATACAATAACTGGAATGATGACATGGGATTCCGCGATACACCTGCCAATATTGACTTCCATTCTTTTGTGGCAGAGGCGGAGAATCTGGAGCGCTGGCGTATGACCGACAAACACTTGACGCTGGATAAACCTATCTTGGATTCTGACCAGAAGAAATGGACCAGCTTTGCTGAATATTGGGGAAGTGTAATTCCTGTATGGACAGAAGAAGCCAGTCGACAGAAAATGCCTTTAAACGAGCTGGAGAAATTCTGTGCAGAAGGCTATGAAAAATATTTCCGTAAAGTAGGTGTTAAGAACTTCTTCGAAGGCAAGACTCAGGCTCGAGACGAACATGCCAGCGAAATATGTACTCTGATTGAGGAGTATATGTACGATAAATGGAGTACGGGTGATTTGTCATTGTATAATTTGCTCCAGTTGATTGATAGAATTGTGGATGCTGTCGATTCAAAACGTAAAGACTTTGAAGGACGCATTACGACTTATAACCAACAGATTGAAGAACTGGAAAAGGCAAAAGCTCTGAATCAGTTGGACTGGGCGAACAAAGGTTTTATCGGAGGATTGATTTCGAAGAACAAAATTATTCAGGGGCATGCTACTATCATGCAGCAACTTTATCTGAAGAAGACGGAATTGGAGGGTATGCATTTTGCCGTAAGTATGCTTTCGGTCTTGCTGAATAAGGTCAACGCATTGCGTGGACACATTGAGCGTTTTGTTTACATCATTAATGAGGCCCTTGAAGATACCAGTAAACAGATAGGTACGCGTTGTCAGGATAAGGCTGGAATTTCTAATCTGAAGGAAACGATTATTCGTTTCTACGATAATCAGGGAGTACAGAAATTTACAAAAAATATTATTCGTGATAAAGCTCGTCAGAAATCAATAGCTGATGAGTTCCGTGGAGAAATAATAAAGCTGATTGGAACTGAACGTAGTTTTGCACGGGCAAATGCAGCTATTTCGTTGGATGGCATCTCAAATTTGCTTGATACTGTGGTTCGTCGTAAAGTTATTACGATTCATGATGAAGTATTAGTTGAAAATACAGAGAAACTTATCAACCGGAATATTCTGGAACAGCTTAATGAACAGTATCGGTCTGACGATGAGCTGAAGCTTTTCGCAAAAGAACTGATCGAGCAGAGTGGAGTTTTCTTGTCTTTGAATGGCACAGAATTGAATCGTGCTGTCAAAAATAATCCGTTGCCTCAGATTCGCCATAATATTGACCGGAAAATAGTCCTGATCAATCTGCCAAAGGTAGAGGGAAATGAACAGGTACAGCGCTTTGCAGGTAAGCTGAAGGAGGCTTTGATGAATGCTGTGACAGGTGGAGTACTGGTAAAAGTAGATATGAATGGGCTTCGTAAGAATGAAATGACGATTGTATGTATGGATTATTGCTTCCCGATTCGTGCCGTGAAAGGTCTGGATGTTCTGAAAATGAAATACGACTATCTGTTGAAGGATCCGAATGAAGCACGCCAGAACCGGATTATTCTTCATACGGAAGGAACAGGAGAAAATTTCCCCGATTTGTATGTAGCAAAAGAAAAAATGCCGTCGGAAATACGAAAAGAGTATACTCCTTATCTGATGACCGCATTTGCTTTAGGAATCATTAAATATGGAGATAGAAATGATGGTACTGGACTGAAAGCGTACGGAACAGTTGAGGTGGATGACTTTGGCATTGAAGTGTTGAAGCCTATGGCTGATAAGTTTACGGAAATTCCTTATGCTGCAACCTTTACGGAGGAGTTAGGTAAATCATGGGAAGAACAACTGACTACGGCTTTGCGTACAGATTATCTGCATGTGGATAAGCGTAAAGAACTGGTTACAAGAATTCAACATTTGGTAAAAGATGTCATTTTGCCAGAATGTGGCGGTAATACAGGTGCTGAATCATTTTTGTTCTTCAGAGAGGCTGGCTTGAAAGCACTTGAGTTGGTTAAGTAGGTTAAAGGATATTGCATAAAACGAATCTGTCATATAGTGGTTGGAATAATTATATGACAGATTCATAAAATAGATCATTATGGCACAGAATAAATTAAATAAAAAAGGACGTTGCTTGAATATTGGCAATTGTCCGAAAGCGAATACAAAAGAGATCATAGAAGTTGGAATTGGAGAAGATTTTGTATGTCCTGAATGTGGAGGACAGTTGGTAGAAGTAAAAGAAACCAACGTGCTTCCTTACGTTATAGGAGGGGTAGTTGTTGCTGCTCTTGTTGTAGCCGGAATCGTTTGGGGACCTCAGGCTATTAATAGCTTTAAGACGGAAGAAAAAACTGTTGTTGAACCGGATACAGTAGAACAGGTTGAACAGGTAACAGAAGCTGCTCCAGAGCAAAAGGTTGATGAAACGACTGTAGAATATAAAGATATACCAGTCGAAACGACTCCTGTTGTCAGTGTTCAGAACGGACAAGGCACAATCGATTTTGGTTATGCAAAATATGAAGGGAGTATCTCGAACGGAAAAGCAAACGGACTGGGTAAGTTGACTTATACGCAAAGTCGCCGGATTAGTAAAAGAGATACCCGAAACCGAGTTGCTGTTCCAGGAGACTATATAGAAGGTAGCTTTGAAGACAATGAACCTGTAACAGTAAAATGGTACGGCTCTGATAAGAAGTTGAAGGGTGCGGTAATGATTGGATCAAATGGTCTTTAACTGATATAATCTATTTTGCTTATGTTTCCTTTTCGGAGTATAGGAGTAGCTGTTATGTTGTGTGTAGAAAGTCTTGCTTACGCACAACAAGGAACGAGTTCAGGACACCTGGGCTTGTTACGTCGGCAGTTGGAAATGCGTAAGGTTGCTTTAGTCACGGATTCATCATTGCATTTGAAAAGCTGTCCTCAGAAGGAAATGTATGTGTTAATGGATAAAAATGAGTTAAAGAAAGCAGGATTGAAACTTTTTCCTGTTGAAATGGAGAAAGTTTTTCATCCTGCTGTATACGACTTTATTGAACGTACCTTTTTGCATTTGTCGCTGTTGCAGATGAAGTCACAGAGAGAGGTTCTGTTACGACAAGATCAATTGTCTTTATTGATTAACGGGCTAAATTATAAAGATTGTTCTGTTGATTTTTGCAGTATATTGAATGTATTGGATTTAAAATATCCTTTTTCTCTTACAGCCGATTCGGCAAAGTATCGGGCTTCTTGGCAAGGTGTCGGAATGAAGGTGGATTTGCTCTTCCCGAAGCAATATGATTTGCTTTTGGGATATGATAAATATGAGTTGACACAAAGGCTTATTACAAACCTGAGTCTCCGTCATCAGACTGATTTTCGGGGAACTCCTGTGAAGTGGAAAGAATCGTCTTTGCAGAAAATCAAAGGTAATGTCTTCTACGATCGAGGAGATGTCTTTATGATTCCTCAGATGAAGAGTGGAACCTATCTGATGAAAAAGGGTACCGCATGGAGTTATCTTTTTAATGCTTATTTCCCGGAGGAATCAGCATTGAACTTATTTTCTCATGCGCATCAGATGCACTTCTCGCTCTCTTTTTCCTTGGCTGTGAAGGGGTATAATTCTTCTGCGGCAAAAAGTATTGACTTGGCTGATTTTGTTTCTCTGATGTTGTCGGAAGGATGCCGACCTTATGTGGGAATTGAAACGGTTGATGCTAAGCAGATTACAGGAACTGTTGTATACCTGAATCGAGATTTGATGTATGAGCATTTGCTTTATTTCCAGTTGCCGCTTGAGGTGTTTCACAAAAAAGAAAATGTAAGGATAAAGGCTGTGTTGCATCCTTACATTCCTTTAAATAATCTTGAGAATTTGTATGCCGATGAATCTCCTTCTGCTGTTATTCAGTCGGCTGGTTTTTCATATTAATATGTAACGTGTCATGAGAAAAGTGCTTGTATACTTTCTTTTGCTATTTTATCTTCCTGCTTGTCTTTCCGCTCAAGTGGCATATATGGAAGAAAAGGCAAAAGTGAATAAGATAAAGAGAAGTTCCCTGTATCTCTATGGCGAAGGAATAGCAGCTACGGTAGAAGAGGCTACGGCTATGGCTGAAACGAGTCTGAAGAATGCTATTTTATCTGAGATGGGAGAAAATAAAAAGCTTCAGGATTCGGATCAGATTCTGATAAATTCAATAAAAAAGCATTCTGAAAAAATCCAGTTAAAGCGTGGGGCTATGGAACGGGTATTCCTGTATGTGGAGAAGAAGAATTTACTTTCATCCGACAAGGTTGTCGTATTGGATGTTTCTTCTTCGACAGTACCTTCGCAGGAAAAGTCTGTGACTGAAGATGCAAAGGTTGATGATTCTGCATCTTCGGGTACAACGTCTTCGGAAGTCTTTACTCCCGTTTCAGAACAAGTACCTCAAATGCAAGGTAAAAAAGTAGCGGTAGATAGTCCGTTGCTGCAGGAGTTGTTGGAGCAGAAAACTGTAGATGGCCTGGAACTGTTTATGAGAACTCAGAAGGAAAATCATAAACTGATGTGGGGAAACGTAAAATCTTCATTGAATCCATCTTGGTATATCGTGGTTTTTTCTGATACAACGATAAAGGCTGTTTTCGACAAAGAGAAAAATGGGGTACGTGTTAATTTGCTGAATGGAAAAGAGGAACAGATGTCTTTATATAGTGCCGATAATAAAGTCTGGTTTATTTTATATGAATAAAAAATAACATGAAAATGAAAAAGATAATTGCTTTAGGAATTTGTTTGTTCATGGCTGTATTGGGTCATGCACAGTATGAAACGACTTTGGTCGTAACGGATGCTCCAAGCACTGCTGTAAAAGCAAGAATGGAACAGAATGGTACAAAGCTGCTGACGGAATTAAATAATGCACAAGGAGAGAACCGAAATCTGTCTTTGGCTGGAATTAATATCAACAATCAGGCGGCTGAGTCTTTGATGATAATGTGGGAGGTTTGTCCTTTCCGTTGCGATGAAGTGGAAATCGTAGAGCGTTGTTTGCATATTGGAAATAATCAAGGTTTGCAGGTCCGTAATATTCCCGTGATTATGGAGCCTCGGGCAGGAGAACGTTTTGATGAAGACCAGTATCAAGAAATTGTCTTGAACTTTGACAATAGTGGTCAGATTACAAATCTTTGTTTCTCTATTGCACAGAATCTATACACTCAGGTTATGAGAAGCAATCTGGAAGTTACCGATTTACGCCGTCGTTCATTGGTCTTGGATTTTGTAGAACAGTTCCGTACAGCGTATAACCGCAAGGATATGGCCTTTTTGGAGGATATCTTTAGCGATGATGCATTAATCATTACTGGAACTGTAAGAAAACGGGTGAACAATGACGGTGTACAGTTTGTTTCGGGAGTTTCTTATAAAGTACAGGATAAGCGGACTTATTTGAGTAATTTGTCGGCTGTGTTCAGAAGAAATCAGCGTATCAACGTGGTGTTTGACGACGTAAAGGTGATGAAGCATCGTCAGAAAGATTATATCTATGGCGTGAAATTGGTTCAGCATTGGAATGCAGATACTTATAGTGATAAAGGATATTTGTTCTTGCTTTGGGACTTTAAAGATGAGGCTAATCCTAAAATTCATGTACGTACATGGCAGCCTTATGATGCTACTCCGGAGAAAGAGGTTTTCGGTTTGAACTCGTTTAATGTATCGAAATTATGAGAAGTATAATGAAATATAGGGCTTATGTCTTGGCTTTTATCTGTCTTTGCTTATGTTCTTTGTCGGCTAAAGCTCAGGATATTCGTATTACTCGCGCTGCTGATAAGTCATATCCGGATCAGTATATGGCTAAGATTGAATTTATTTCGGCTTGCGATAAATTGGAGTTTAGTGAAAATACGGGTGTAGAAGTTTCTTCTCCTAAAATGTTGAATGGTAAATACGTCTATTCTGCTGTTTTGGATGTTGCAGATGGAGGTAGTTTGAGCTTTATGATTTGGAAGCGAGGTAGTGTGGACAAAAAACAACTGGATGTTTCATTGGAAGAAAATATGTGGGCTTCTTTTAATGTAGAGGTCGTAGAGCTTCCGCTGAAAATAGAAAGTGTGGAGGTTACGGCTCCCCATATGACTCATGCAACGCCACAAATGGCTTTGATTTCGGTTGTAAGCAACAGTGAGGAATTACATCTTGAATTGTTGAGGGATGGTTCCAAAGCAGGGAATGCGACGTTGGATAATGTAGCCGGGAAGAAAGATGGCTCGTTTGAGTATTTATTTCATGTTAATCTGGCTGATGTACCGGCTTCGGCCAGTTATACTCTCAACTTGTCGGTTAGTAATAATCCGGAAGTTAAAACATTTCAGGTGGGTACTTTAGCCCAGAAGGATGGTGTAGAGCTGACTGTAAGCGTTAAACAGGAGGCTTCTTGTTTCCAGCATAGTGAGAGCTTAGCTGAAAATGCGTTTATTAATGGTTTGTATCGAGATGCATATTTCGCATATAAAGATGCGCTGGAGTGCAAGGATAAGCAAGATGAGGGGACGATTAAGAAGAAAATGAAAAATTCTGCGATTCTTTCGAATGCAAAAGAACGTGTCATGAGGCATGTAGAGAAAGCAGAAAGTTTCCGTCAGAGTGGTCAGATGGATAGCTGTATGTTTTACTATCAGGATGCTAATCAGTATGCAGCAGCCATTCTGAAGATGAATTCGAATGATTCTTATTGTACGAAATTGCGTCGTGACTTTTCTCGCATCCGTAAGGATTTGCCTCGGGTTGTGTCTGGAATGGTAGTCGACCGGGCAAAACTGGATATGAATAAAAAGAATCCTCCTTTGGCTAATGTATATGTAGTGTTATGCAAATATGGAGTGAAGTATAAGAAAATTGATGGGGTTTCAGTTGCAGAGCCCGATTTGAAACAGCTTCTTGAAACGAAAACATTGGTAAAGACAGACGCGAGCGGACATTTTGAAGTTTTTGTGCCAAGAAATACGAATGCTGGTGTCTATGTCCTTCATTTTGTGGCAGATGATAAAGAAGTCGGTATTTCATCGGTAGATGCAATAAGTTATAGGCCAACCGATGCTGATATACAGAAAGGAGTGGTGGTACGCTTTATTTCGAGTAAACGGATTAATGCGAATTAGTTGATTCTATTTGTTAAACGAAAATATAAGAACTATGAAAACAAATTTTGTGAAAACCATTTTACTGGTTTTGGTAGCTGTCTTTTGTGTTGGGAGTGTAGTGCAGGCTAAGGACAAGAAGAAAAAAAAGGAGAAAAAAGAGTTCGTGTGGAAAATGCCGGAAAAAATGACAGGTATTAAGGATTTTGATGAATATCTTTTGACTTGTGATACGTTATGGAACCGAATTGCTACTTATCGCGATTCTATCCATTTCTTTAAGATTGATACTGTTTTAGTTTATGATAAAACAGATAATACACCTTATTATGATATTCAGATTCGTGATGAAGAAGGCACGAAACGGAGTTGGATACAATCTTTGCAGCAAGGTACGGATATGATTTTTACAGGTACTGATATAGTACTGGATGTTGCGAATATTTCATTGATGACGGTATCAGCAGGAACATCTTTGACGGAAAATCCGCTGCTGGCTTTTTCACATGGAAAATATTTGAAGGCAGGACCTAAAATCGTTGCATTGGCTTATGAGGAAGTTCGGGAAATTGTAAACCGTACGAAGCAGCAAATGCGTACAATGAAACAGATTCATCAAAGTAAGGTAGATAAATCAACAGACACAGATTACTTAGTGGAGATACCGGAAGGAACTGAAATTAATCTGGAGGAGTGTGTGGATTTGGCTACTATAGATATGGGAACTTCTCCAGCACAAGAGTTACCGGAGTTATTAGCTAACAGTGATTTGGAAAATGATTTGGAAATTCCTGAAGAGAGAAAGGATTAATGTTTGTCTTTGTCTGATAAACATTATGGAGTTGTAATATAAAAATGGCTCACAAAAGATATTGTCATATCATCTTTTGTAAGCCATTTTTGTTTGAAAGGTTTAAGCTGATGTTTTTGCAAAATTCTGACTTCGGCGTGAACTGATTATTTTTCCTTGTAATCTCCGTTTGCCTTAATTAGTTCAATCAACTTTTCTACGGCCTGTTCTTCTGGAATATTTTTTTCGATACACTCCTTTTTCTTGTATAGGCTGATTTTACCTCGTCCGGCTCCTACATAGCCGTAGTCTGCATCGGCCATTTCACCAGGACCATTGACAATGCATCCCATGATGCCGATTTTCAGTCCTTTCAGATGAGAGGTTGCAGCTTTAATACGTGTAATGGTAGCTTCCAGATCGTAGAGGGTACGTCCGCAACCAGGGCAAGAAATATATTCTGTTTTTGAAGTACGTGCTCTACCTGCCTGTAAAATACCGAAGGCTGTTTCGTCAACTTTTATGTCGGCGATGGCTTTTCCGTGATTATACAGCAAGATACCGTCGCAGAAACCATCGAATATAAGAGCCCCCATGTCGGCAGCCGATTTGATTTGTAAATCTTCGGTATTGTCTTCCTGATAGAATTGGAAAAATACCAGTGGGTTGGTCAGACCTTGATTCATCAACTGGTGTGCGATACCTCGAAATTCACCAAGCCGGTTGGGGTGATTGCTTTGAGCAATGATGACAACTTCCGGATGCAGGCGTAAGCAGGCTGTCGCTTCTTCGTTCAGTCCCATATATGGAGTGAATAAAAACTTGACTTCCGCATTGCAGTGATGTAGTTCGACTAACTGTTGGTAATTAAAAGCAGGATAAGTACCTTTTTCTCCATCCCAGATATTAGCATCTACGATATAACCGATATCAGTGCGGCGTGCCTCTGGAAGATGCTGTCCGCAATAAATGTAATCCGGGCAGAATTGCTCTTCAATTTGCATATTACCGTCAAGACGGGCAGAAATGACAACTGGCACTTGCTCGCCTCCTATGTTCCTGACAGCTGTTGTTTTGCGTCGGCTCGGATTGGTATAGTTGAATTCAGGTGCTTCTGCTCCGGGAATATAGGGATGGTTTTCCCGTTGAAGTATATAGTTTACTAACTTACGGGCTACCGGAATCTCTGCCTCGGGTGCTTCACTCAGTGATACACGGATAGTATCTCCCAGTCCGTCGCATAACAACGCTCCGATACCTAATGCCGATTTGATACGCCCGTCTTCTCCATCACCTGCTTCGGTTACTCCCAGATGAAGCGGAAATGCCATGTCTTCCTTTTCCATTTGTTCTACCAAAAGCCGGACTGTCTTAACCATTATGACGGTATTGGATGCTTTGATAGAAATAACGACATCCATAAACTGTTCGTCTACGCAGATACGCAGGAACTCCATGCACGATTCTACCATGCCTTCGGGAGTATCACCGTAGCGTGACATGATACGATCGGACAGCGATCCGTGATTTACTCCAATACGAATAGCTGTATGGTTTTCTTTGCAGATGTTCAGAAAGGGAATGAAGCGGTCACGTATCTTCTGAATTTCCTGAGCATATTCTTCATCTGTATATTCCAGTTTCTTGAATGTACGTGCGGCATCTACATAGTTTCCCGGATTGATTCGTACGCCTTCGGCATACAATGCTGCAACTTCGGCTACTTTGGGATTGAAGTGTACATCGGCTATCAATGGAGTGTTATACCCTTGTGAGCGCAGCCCGATGTTGATGTTTTTTAAATTCTCGGCTTCGCGTACTCCCTGAGTAGTAAGGCGTACGTATTCACCACCCGCTTCGATGATGCGTTTGGCCTGCTCTACACATGCCTCGGTATCCATGGTTACCGTATTGGTCATACTTTGTATACGGATAGGATTAGTGCCACCCATAGGAGTGGCACCAACGTATACCTCATTTGCCTCTCGGCGTGAATAGTTGAAGTAATCCATTAATTTGTTTTATAAGCGTATTTTACTTCTTTCAGTTCTTCGTTTGCTTTGACAATCTTGTTTTTCAGTCCTTCCTTGTAAGCTGCAAATTTAGCTGCAAGCTCTTCGTCGGACAGAGACAACATCTGTACGGCAAGGATAGCTGCATTCATGGCACCGTTGATGGCAACAGTTGCTACAGGTATGCCGGGAGGCATCTGAATAATAGAATAAAGTGCATCTACTCCATCCAAAACAGAGCCTTTTACTGGAACTCCGATGACTGGGAGGGTAGTATTTGCTGCAATAACGCCGGGCAGTGCTGCTGCCATTCCAGCTGCTGCGATAATAACTTTAAGTCCTCGTCCCGCAGCTTCTTTCGCAAATTTTTCAACCTCGGCAGGTGTACGGTGTGCCGAAAGAGCATTCATTTCGAAAGGAACTTGCATTTCGTCGAGCAGTTTTGCCGCTTTCTCCATAACGGGAAGGTCGGATGTACTACCCATGATGATACTTACAATTGGTTTCATGTCTGTTATTTAGTTTTACTCATTAATGATCTGTTTGTATGCTTCGGCATCCAGCAGTTCATCCATTTCGGCGGTGTCTGTCGGCTTTATTTTAATAAGCCAGCCTTCACCATACGGATCTTTGTTGACCAGTTCCGGATGTTCTTCCAGTGCCGGGTTTATTTCAAGTACCTCTCCACCGATGGGGAGGAAAAGGTCGGATACCGTTTTTACAACTTCTATTGTACCGAATACTTCACCTTTATCTAATGTTTCACCTTCGGTTGTTACATCAACAAAAACGATGTCCCCCAATTGGTCTTGTGCATAATCAGTAATACCTACATAAGCTTCGTCACCTTCCAGGCGAATCCATTCGTGTTCGTTCGTGTACTTTACGTTAGTTGGGAAATTCATAATCTTAGTATTTTAGAGGTTAATGTTTAATTATTATTTCTGTTTCAAATAAACAAAATTCCGATGATACCGCAAAACAAACCGACCAAAAAACCGCCCCCTACTTCGTTTAAAGTATGTTGCCGAACGATGATTCGTGCCGATCCTAACATCCCTGCCAGCAAGATAAAACCACATAGCCACCAGATAGGATTAAACTGGAAGATGAAACTGTACGAAAGTAAGCCGCCGATAATCATGCCGCAACTCGCCATGTGGGTACTGATTTTCCATTTCAGGTTGATACTGGTACAAATAACCATGCAAAGCAGTGTCGCAATAATAATACCGCTCATATAGCGTGGAAGATGAATGCGGTACATTGTCAGGAAGCATCCGGTATAGCTCATGATCGTAATCAGGTAAGGAATGAAACGTTTCTTTCTGTTTCCCAGCTCCTGCAGGGTCCACCCGTTGATTTTCTGAAGCAGATAGATGCCGAGCATCGGAAGCAGGATGGTGAAACAATATACCATAATCAGAACAGTCAACTTATACTGCAAGGGGAGAACTCGCAGGTAAGTAAAGAAAAAGAGAAGCAGAAACGCGACAAAAGGAACCATGAAAGGGGTGAAAATGGCAGATATGATACGTGCCGCCATAAATAATGTGTCCCTCTGTTCTTCCTGGTTCCTGGGTGCAGGATCATGATATGTCAGTTGGTCGGGAATATTTGTTTCTTCCATTCTTGTGATTATATTTGTTGTCGTTTCATTTATCTTCTTAAGCGCGCAACAGGGATATTCAGCTGTTGGCGATATTTGGCGACAGTTCGTCGTGCTATCGGGTAACCTTTTTCTTTTAGCATGTCGGCCAGTTCATCGTCAGTATAAGGCTTTTCCTTATTTTCTTTATCAATACATTCTTTCAGGAACTGTTTGATTTCTCGTACAGAAAGCTCTTCTCCATTTTCGGTCACATATCCGTCGCTGAAAAAGAATTTAAGTGGATAGATACCGAAGTTGGTTTGTACATACTTGCTGTTACTTACTCGTGAGATAGTCGAAATGTCCAACTTTGCACGTTCTGCAACATCTTTCAAAATCATCGGGCGTAATGAGGATTCATCGCCGTCTTGAAAAAACGGGCGTTGCAAGTCGATAATAGCTTGCATGGTACTGAGCAAGGTTTGCTGCCGTTGCTTAACCGCATTGATAAATCCTTGAGCAGCGTCGACCTTTTGTTTCAGGAACATCAGCGCATTTTTTGAATCCTTGCTTTGGTTAGCCTTATTGCGTGTATGCTCGTCCAGCATTTCTGTAAATTCACGGCTTAGGCGCAATTCGGGAATATTCCGGTTGTTGAGGCTCAGATTGATTGTGCCGTCCTCTTCCGTTTCGACAATGAAATCGGGAATAATCTGCTGTAAGTTCTTTCCGATTGCTTCTCCCATTGAACTTCCCGGACGAGGGTTTAATTTTGTCAGCTCTGCTACGGCTGCATTATACTGTTCTTCAGTTATGCCTAATTTTTGCAGAATTTTATCTTTATTCTTTTTCGTAAAATCGTCACAGCACTTGCTGATGATGTCATACTCAATTTGTTTCAACGGGGAATTCTCTTTCCGTTTGATTTGCAATAGCAAGCACTCTTGCAGACTACGTGCACCGATTCCTGCCGGATCAAAATCCTGAATGATAGATAAGACATGCTCCAGCTGTTCGGGAGTGGTGGAAATACCCTGGTAAATGGCAAGTTCGTCAATTAAGGCATCTGTCGTTTTTCGCAGCAGTCCGTCATCGTCCAATGATCCGATGAGATATTCTCCCAATTGCTTTTCTTCGGGAGTAAGTTCCTGCATGTCGAGCTGTTCCTTTAATGTTTCGTAAAACGATACGTTGTCCGAAAAAGGGATCTCTTCGGGGGTTTCTCCTTTAGAACGATTGTTCTCCTGAAGTTTATAATCGGGTATGTCATCTTCAGTGCGGTAATCACCTAATGATAAATCTTCTTCATATTCGCCGGAAGTCTGTTCTCCGTCCTCATCGTTGGTATAATCGTCCTCATGGTCTTCCGCTTGTTCGGAAGGCTCTTTGCCTTCTTCTAAAGCCGGATTATCCAAAAGTTCAGAGTGAATACGTTCTTCCAGTTCCACTGTAGGAAGCTCCAGTAATTTGACAGCCAGAATCTGCTGCGGAGATAAAGTCTGCACTTGCTGCTGAGCCTGTGTTTGTACCTGACGTGAATTTATAGCCATAAAGATGAATTTGATTTATCGCTGCAAAAATAACAAAATTAGGTACGGATTACATGAGTTGGAGCGAATTTTATTTATGCGCCACCATGTAATCCGTACCAGAAGAATTTATCAATATCTGAAACTGCTTCCTCCCAAAAACTCACGTAACAGTGAAGTAGGAGGCAGTTCCTTATCTTGTACCGATACAAAGTAAGCCAGAAAACGCAAGAGGCGATGTGCTTCTGAGTAGGCTGGACAATTGTTAGGTACCTTGCGTAAGATAGGTTCTGCATAATCCTTCAATACGGCAAGTTCGAAAAGTAAAGCCGAATTAAACATTGCATCAGCATATTCCTGATAGGGGAATATCCATTTATCTTCGCCAGCACGTACACTTTCCCAGCGCTCGATGGTTGCCTCTGCCGAGTAATTACGATACCTGTAGTCGCGTATAATACGGCGGATCAGACGATTGTCGGTAGTCGGTATGTAATTATGGTTGTCAAGCTGGATAGTTGTCAGTGCTGATACGTATATTTTGTATTTATTTTCTGCCGGAATATTCGGAGTAAGAGCAGGGTTCAGGGCATGAATGCCTTCCAGAATCAATATCATATTGTCATCGATACGCAACTTTGTTCCACTGTTTTCTCGTTTTCCTGTGGTAAAGTTGAATCGGGGAAGTTCTATTTCTTTGCCCTCCAGAAGTTCTTTTAACTGTGCTTCGAAGAAAGGTAAATCTAATGCATACAACGATTCGAAGTCATGTTGTCCGTTTTCGTCCAGCGGAGTATCTTCTCTGTTTACAAAATAATCATCCAGTGAAATGGGATAAGGTTTCATTCCGTTTGTCATCAGTTGAATACTTAAGCGTTTGCTGAATGTTGTTTTTCCAGATGATGACGGACCGGAAATTAGGACAAGCTTTACCCGTTTTCCATTCTGGTTCCGGTGAGTGATTTCGTCTGCTATACGAGCTATTTTCTTTTCTTGCAGAGCTTCCGAAACCTTTATTAAGTCGGTGGCATGTCCTTCGTTGCATGCAATGTTAAAGTCGCCTACCGTACTGATACCTAAAATCTGGTTCCAGCGATGATATTCCTGAAATACTTCCAGCATCTTTTCTTGCTTTACAAGTTCTTCCAGTTTTCTGGGATCCTTTCGGTTGGGGATACGAAGCAGTAAGCCATCGTAATATTTTACGATATCGAACAACTTGATGTAACCGGTGCTCGGAACCAGACTACCGTAATAGTAATCGATTGTATCGCCCAGTCTGTAATAGAACGTATACAACTGTCCGGAAGTTTTTAATAATTTGGCTTTATCGAGCATGCTTCTTTGACTGAATAATTCTACAGCCTGTTCTGTGTGACATTCGATGCGCTGGAAAGGAATATCGGCTTCAATAAGCTCCTGCATTTTTTGCTTAATGCGAGTTACATCGTCCAGTCCGATTGAACGGTCTAAATGTAATGTACAGTAATACCCCTTTGAAACAGGGTGCTCCAGTGAGATGCTTCCTTGTGGATAAAGTTCTTCAACCGCTTTTACTAATATGAAGCAAAGCGAACGGAAGTAAGTGCGCATGCCTGAAGGGTTTGTAATATCAAGGAACTCTACATCTTTATTGTAGTAAACTTTAAAGTTGAGTCCTTCTACTTTGTTGTTAACTTTTGCACTGACAGGCCCGTAAGGCATGGATAGATTAAAACCATTATAAATATCCAAAAGCGTGCTCCCTTCAGGGAAATCTTTTGTTAAATTATTATTTTTGCAATATATTTGTAGCATAATTGTAATATGTGTTACTAACGTGGTGATTTGGCAATTAATTTACACATTAAACAATTAAAAGCCTACCCCCGACTTAATTAATTACAAATGGAATATACTTTTTATGATTTTTTAGCGTTACTCGGCTCGTTGGCGCTTTTCCTTTATGGAATGAAAATCATGAGTGAGGGGCTTCAGAAGTTTGCCGGTGACAGACTTCGTAGTATCCTGACTGCAATGACGACAAACAGAGTAACCGGTGTTCTGACGGGTGTGCTTATTACAGCCTTGATTCAATCTTCTTCTGCAACGACAGTAATGGTAGTCAGCTTTGTCAATGCAGGATTACTGACTCTTTCGCAATCTATAGGTGTAATTATGGGCGCCAATATCGGTACTACAGTTACAGCCTGGATTATTTCCGCTCTCGGCTTTAAAGTCGATATTTCCATGTTCTCATTGCCTCTTCTGGCGTTTGGTATTCCGTTTTTATTCTCTCAAAAGAGTTCCCGTAAGTCTATCGGTGAATTTATTTTTGGCTTTGCATTTCTATTTATGGGGCTTAATCTCTTGAAAACTAATGCTCCCGATTTGAGTGCAAATCCTGATATGTTGGCTTTTGTGCAGAATTATACGGATATGGGATTCATTTCTGTACTCTTGTTTGTTTTTATCGGTACTATTCTGACCATGATTGTGCAGGCTTCTGCAGCGACAATGGCAATTACACTTATTATGTGTGCCAATGGTTGGATTAGTTTTGAGCTGGGAGCTGCATTGGTTTTAGGAGAAAATATTGGAACAACCATTACGGCAAATCTTGCTGCTCTGACAGCCAATACGCAAGCACGGCGTGCAGCTATGGCTCACTTGATGTTTAATATATTTGGTGTTGTTTGGGTCTTGATTTTGTTCAAGCCATTCTTGTCAATGGTGGATTGGATTATTTCCGATTTAATGCATATCAGTGAAGCCGACGGAGTTGCGGTTTCGTTTAAACTTTCGGCTTTCCATACTTGCTTTAATGTGTGCAATGTATTGATTTTGATATGGTTTGTCAAACTGATAGAAAAGACGGTTTGCAAATTGATTCCTCAAAAGGAGCAGGAGGAAGAGTATCGTTTGCAGTTTATTACGGGAGGTATGCTGTCTACAGCCGAATTGTCAGTATTGCAGGCTCGTAAAGAAATCAATTTGTTTGCAGAACGTATTCAGCGTATGTTCCGTATG
>HF993291.1:86664-98559 GCA_000436795.1 Bacteroides sp. CAG:1076 | reverse complement strand
TGGGTTGGGGAGCCTGTCTCTCCGCTGAGTCATAAAGAAAATCCCTGTAAAGCATTTGTTTTACAGGGATTTTCTTTATGTTTTTCTTTAGGAACATTCAGTGAATGGCTCAACGTAAAAACGGATTAACGTAAAAACTTGAGGAATTCGTTGTTTAAGCATAAATTTTAGCAAGCCTGAACAGAAAGAAGGCCTTATTCTTTACTCCTCTGAACTGTGCACGGAAGCTCTTTATTTTTGCATTGAAGGATTCAGATGCGGCGTTTGTGGAACGCTTCTCAAAGAAGTTAATGATTTCCTGATAATGTGCCTGTATAGATCTTGCCACTCTTGAGAAAGCAAGGAATCCCAATCTGTCCATCTCGTCATACCATTTGGCAAGTCTTGTCAATGCGGTACCCTTATGCTTGCACTGGTGATATATCAGTCTGAAACTCATTGAAAGATAATACGCTTTCTTTATATCGGGATATTCTCTGAAGAGGATTTCGGCATGCGCACGCTGTGATTCGGTCCATAAGGACTCTTTCTTATAGAGGAGATAGATGCTTCTTGCCAGCAGCTGCTTCCTTGAACCCCCCGTTCTCGAATACCGAGGCATGATAGATTTTCCTGCATGCCCTGGCATGTGCCATTTGTATGGATTCCTTATCCAAGGCTTCCTAGCGAGCCTTCACTTTCATTTCCTGGACTGCCTCATAAGCCAGCTTCTGCACGTGGAAACGGTCCGTCACACGGCGTGCGGCAGTGAAACAGATACGTGCTGTCTGTTCCATGTTCGGAGCCATGTCGAGGGTTATCTTCCTGACCTGGAAGTGTCTGCGCCTAGAAAGCTTCAGCAGGACGGAAGTGACAGTCCGGATATTGGTGCCCTTTATGATTGCAATGATACTACCTGAACGTCCTTTTTTCTCCTTGTTTATCAGGATGGTATAAAGCTCACCTTGTGAAAGGCTGACCTCATCAATACCCACATACGGATCGATGTTCTTCTCGAAAAGTATCCATTCTTCCGCATGGGACAACTGATTCCAGTTCATGTAACCGCTCAGATGGTTGCGGTACTGACGTTCAAGAAGCTCACCGTCCACACTGAAGAGAAATCCCAGGAGCTTGCAGCTTACCGGAAGAGTATCAATATAGTTCTTTTAAAAAAGACTCAAATTCATGCGTCATACGGCTCCTTCTGCGACCAGTTTCCAGTTGCGGCTTACATAGTGTCCATCCTCCTTCACAATCCATCTGCGACGGCGGATGTTCAGAAAAAGTTTCTTGCCACGGACTGGGAAATCCTGAACCACTACCGGATCATAAAATCCCTTGCTTTCCGCTTTCGTGTTCGAGTATTCACCGGGGACTTCGTTCTTCTCTTCTAGGTAAATCACTATTTCCGTACTGCTTTCCTTTACATCTGAGATGAGAAAGTAATCCAATGTTCCTTCGGAAGAAGGAGGCGATAACCGTTTGTTTCCATAACTGATGATGATTTGTTGCTGGCAAAGATACGATTTTATACGGTTTATTCCTCAGATTTTTACGTTGAGCCGGCCTAGACACATGAGAATGGTCTATGTGACAGGAAAGCAGATACCTGAGTCTGTTCCACATTTTGATCTATGTTAAACGGTTGTTTTCCTGAACTGAGATTTCTGTGTTTCGAGAATATGATAGGATGGAAGTAATAACTGTTTTACGTTAGTTCCCTTTATGCTTGCAATGAGGCTTTCCGTGCATTCTCTCTCTTTTTTCTTATTTTATGCAGTTTGTCTTGTAAAAGAGTGAATTATTCTTAACACATGTACCGTTCCGCATGTGAGGCTAATTGAGGTTCATGTAATTGTTCGGATGTTGTCGTGCTGATCTCATACTCAAGAAGATTACCGTTAATACCGAATAAGGATTTCAACAACTTGTATTTTATGAGGAAGGTATCTATATAATTCTTTATAAGATGAGTCTTATTAATGGAAGGTTCCATGTTTTTCAAAATGAAAAGAGTGTTTTATCGTTTATTTATATAATAACAGATATGTAATACTAATATAGGGAAAATGATACAATACTGCAATGCTCAGTTAATAGTCGGAGGATACTTTTGCTCTCGATTTATTAACTAAACTGTTTTTTATGAAAAATTTTTTAATCTCTTTTGTTTTATTGCTGGTCGTATGTACTACGCAACTATGGGGACAGGCCAATACGTTGGCTACTGTAACTGGGCATGTCGTGGATGAGAACAAAGAACCGGTACCTGGTGCAACGGTCGTCATTACAAACAAGTCGACGGGCTTTTCTTCGGGTACGCTGACTTCTGTTGATGGCGAATATACCATTCGGCAGATACCTTTAGGTTCTCCTTATTCTATTGAGGTTTCTTTTGTAGGGTATGGAAATCAGACACGTTCCAATTATACTCTTAATCAGGGTGATGTACTTCGTGTAGATTTTCAGTTAAGCGAATCTCCTGTAGTGATTGAAGAAGTGCAAGTCGTGGCTAACAGTATGAAGAAAAAGGCCGCTAATATAGGAGCTTCTACTTCTGTTTCAGCGCGAGATATTGCAACAATGCCGGTCAACGGACGTAATTTTACATCGTTAATAGATCTTTCTCCATTAAGCAGTGGAAGCAATTTGGGTGGTCAGCTACAAAGTTCTACGAATTATACAATCGATGGTATGACAGCTAAAAGTGCTTACTCTACAGGAACGAGTAATCGTGGCCCGTATTCGCTGTCGATGGAAGCTATTCGTGAGTTCGAGGTGGTAACCAACAGTTATGATGTTACCATGGGACGTGCTGGTGGTGGTACCATTAGTGCTGTCACAAAAAGTGGTACCAATGATTTTCATGGTTCGGCATTTGTGTATCAGCGTGGTGACTATTTGTCAAGTCCTTTTAATACTCGTGGACAACGTACGGATGATCCTTATTCGGTCTCACAGTTTGGTGTTACATTGAGTGGAGCCATTGTGAAAGACCGTTTGCATTACTTCATTGCTTGGGACCAGCAATATGATTCTCGTCCCTTGGAAATAGCTGATATTAATAGTCCAGCAGATGAGGACCGTTTAGGTATTAAAAAGGAGACTTTGGATAAATTTTTGCAGATTGCTCGTGATCAGTATGGGGTATCTGACTCTCCGCAAGTTGGATCGTTCGATAAGAAACGTAATTCTACTTCGTTGATGGCTCGTTTTGACTGGCAGCTCAATCCTACTAATTTGTTGACGGTTCGTGAAATTTTTAACCGTGATATGAATAATCATGGTACGAATGATAATAGTAATATCAATCTTTATGAAGTATATGGTAGTAATCTTTCAACAGATAATAGTTTATTGGCTACGTTGCGTACGATTGTAACTCCTCGTGCTACTAATGAGTTAAAAGTACAATATTTGTATCAGATGGATCATGGATTTCCAAATGAGTTACTTCCTTCTTCCAATATTCCCCGGGCTATTGTAGAAAATGTAGAAAGTGCAGGTTCTTTACAGTTGGGTGGACAACGTTATTTACCGGAACAGTTTAAGAATCACACCGTACAGGCGGTTAACAATTTCTACTGGGATACCGATAAAGTAGATTATACTTTTGGAGCAGATGTACAAGTTCAGTATCTGAATTCGTTGGCTACCAGTGAAATGAATGGTCGTTTCTATTATAACGGAATGGAGGCTTTCGAGAATAACACGCCTTATCGTTATGCGCGTGAGGTACCTGTAGGCGATCCTACAGTAAAACAAACTGTACTTAATTCGGCTCTTTATGCTCAAGGAAAGTTGGGACTTTTTAAAGGTGCCGATTTGACGGTAGGTTTACGGGGTGAATATACGTATTATTTCAGCAATCCTGAGGAAAATCCAACACTGAAGCAACTCATGGATATCAGTACGGCTAACAAGGTAAAAGGCTTTCAGTTGCAGCCTCGTATACAGTTCTCTTGGGATATCAATGACCAGCACACCGATATCTTACGTATAGGAGGTGGTATCATGGGATCAGCCTTGAATAACTATTCAATGATTAACAATCTTGAGTTTAATGGCATGAAAGTATATTCTGTCGATATCCGTTCGACGGATTATAAACTTCCTACAGCCGATTTCATCACTTATCGTAAAGATCCTTCCAAAGCACCGGGCATGGAATTGTTTGATCAGTTGGGTATTCAGAAAATCGGTACCATCAATGTCAACTCAAGTGATGTGAAAGTTCCGGTGGCTTATAAGTATAATCTTTCGTATACACATTTCTTCAATGATAATTTGCGGGTAGGTTTGTCGTTCTTCGGAACTAATGGCCGTAATAACTATATGTATATCGACCGTAATATGGTGGATCAGCCTTATTTCCGTCTGGCAAATGAAGGTAATCGTGGAGTGTATGTTCCTGCCGAAACGATTACGGCAAAAGGAGAAACCGACTGGATGCAAGGTCGTAAATATACAGAACTGGGTCGTGTACTGGAGTTGGTCAGCAAGGGTAAGGTGAATACTTATACGTTTGTAGTAGACGGTTCATGGCGCTATTTCAAAGACGGACAGCTTACTTTCAGTTATAGCTGGAATGATTCACACGACAATACATCTTACAACGGAAACGTTGCCAATTCGGCTACGTTGTATCAGATGGTAGTAGACGATCCGCGTGATTTGAGTAAGATGTCTTATTCTGATAACCAGTGGCGACACAAGGTCGTATTTTATGGTACGACACCTTCATTCTGGGGAATGAACATCGGTGTACGTTTTTCGGGTATTGGTGGTACACGCTTCTCTGCCATTACAGGTAATGTCAATGGTGATTTTGTAAGTACAAACGATTTGGCTTATATATTCGATTGGGAAGATCCGTCTGTTCCGCAAAATATTCGGGAAGGATTGATCAATCTGCTTGAAAATCCGGAAGTGGAAGATTCGTTTAAAGATTATTTGCGCAAAAATAAAGGCAAGGTTGCCGAACGTAATGGAGGTGTGAACAAATTTTATGGTACATGGGATGTACGTATCACCAAGGATATTGCTTTCCGTAATAAGCACACCCTTCAGCTTGCGGTCGATATGTTTAATGTAGCCAATATGCTGAATAAGAACTGGGGACTTTCTCATGCTTTGGGAAAACAGACTTTGTATACGATTACAGGTTTTGACCAGCAGAAGAAAGAGTTCGTATATAATGTTCGGACAAATGCAGGTATCGTAACTCCTTCGGGTACACCTTGGCAAATTCAGATCGGTGCAAAATATTCCTTCTGATTTTATTTATAAAACCTTTTTTGTACCGGCAGACTCTGTGTGGTCTGTCGGTTGTGTTGTTTTCTGAATTTTTAATTTTTTATCAAGACTCATTTGAAAATGAATTGTTTTGCAAACGGGATACACAGAAGTTATTGGGGCAAGAAGCTCCTTCTGTTATTTTTACCCTGGCTATCGGTTGCCGCAGTGTGGGGGCAGGCAGTGCAGAATCCTGTCATGTTGCCGAACGGATGGCGGTTGACTCCAGCTGGTAAACATATTCCATTGGGCGATCTTCCGCTTAATATGGCATTATCTCCCGACGGGCGTTGGCTGGCTGTCACCAATAATGGTTACGGACGCCAGTGTATACAGCTGATTGATGTTGTACACGAAAAACCTTGTGCCGATGTTTCGATTTCAAGTAGCTGGTATGGATTGTGCTTTTCGAATGACAATACGCGTTTGTATGCATCGGCAGGAAATGAAAACAAAATTAAAATCTTTTCCATATCAGATCAGGGTAATCTTACATTGAGTGATAGTATTGTGATGGGAAAACCCTGGCCCGAACAGATTTCTCCCGCAGGCATTGCCATGCATCCCGATCAACATCTGCTTTATGTCGTTACTCGCTGGGATAACAGTCTTTATATATACGATACGGTATCGAAAAAACTGGAGAATAAGGTACCGTTAGGAGGCGAGGGGTATGAAGTGATTTTTTCCAGAACGGGGAAATATGCTTATATCTCGTGCTGGGGAGCTGATGAAGTGTTGGTATGGGATGTAGCAGGGCAACAGTTTATCCATCGCATTCCGGTGGGCAGTCATCCCAATGAGATATGTCTTGATGCTGACGGCAAGCGTCTGTTTGTAGCCAATGCTAATGACAATACTGTGTCGGTCGTTAATCTTGGAACCTGTCGTGTAGAGGAAACACTCAATGCAGCCATATACCATGATGCGCTTTCCGGCAGTACGACTAACGGGCTGTGTCTTGCAGGCCATGGACGTGTGCTGTCTGTAGCCAATGCCGATAATAATTGCGTTACATTGTTCGATATCAGTCGTCCCGGACAAAGTCGTGCCATGGGCTTCATTCCGGTAGGATGGTATCCTACCAATGTAAAATGTACAGGCAACAAGTTGTGGGTGACAAATGGAAAGGGCCTGTCTTCACAGGCAAATCCGGAAGGTCCTCGTCCTATTTCGCGTCAGCAACAGTTTGAACATCATAAGGGAGATCTCAATCATACGAAGAATGTTCAGTATATTGCCGGACTCTTTTTAGGAGCTCTTTCCATCATCGATATGCCCGATGAAGCACAACTTGAGCGTTACACCCGGCAGGTTTTCGATAATACTCCTTTCCAAACGAACCGGGCGGATCAGGATTGTATAGAACCGGGAAATCCGATACCTGTCGATGCGTCGCAAGCCAGTCCTATTAAATATGTATTTTATGTCATCAAGGAAAATCGTACCTACGATCAGGTCTTAGGTGATTTACCCGAAGGAAACGGGGATTCTACACTGACTCTTTTTGGGCGGAAGGTTACTCCCAATCAGCATAAGCTGGCAGAAACGTTTGTCTTGCTGGATAACTTTTATGTCAATGCGGAAGTGAGTTGTGACGGACACAATTGGACTATGGGAGGGTATGCGAACGATTATCTGGAAAAGACATGGCCTACCAATTACAGTGGACGCGGGGATGTCTATTCCGGTGAAGGCGGTCATCACATGGGGAACAATAAAACGGGTTTCTTTTGGGATTTGTGTCAGGCTCATGGAGTCAGCTATCGTTCTTATGGAGAGTTTGTCAACCAGACCAAAGCAGGTGTTGTGGCATCCATTCCTTCACTTAAGGGACATTTCTGTCCTGCATTTGCTCCTTTTACCTTGGATGTTCGTGATACGGCTCGTATCAATGTCTGGAAGGCGGATTTCGATTCATTGCTTGCGATAGGATGTGTACCCCGTTTCAATACGATTCGTATAGGTAACGACCATACTGAAGGTATGAAGTTGCATCGTCCGACTCCTTATGCGCATGTGGCGGATAATGACCTTGCCGTAGGAATGCTGATCGATTACCTGAGCCATTCTCCTATTTGGAAGGAAACGGCTGTTTTTATTATTGAAGACGATGCTCAGAATGGTTCCGATCATGTGGATGCTCATCGTAGTACGGCTTATCTTGCCGGTGGATTTGTCAAACGAGGATTTGTAGACCATACGCCTTATACGACTACTTCTATGTTGCTTACTATGGAAAGAATATTGGGCTTGCCTCCGATGACTCAACACGATGCAGGAGCACGCTTGATGTGGCGTTGCTTTACTTCAGAAGCTGATACGACTTCTTTCGACTGTCTGCCTGCTCAGGTTGATATGAATGAAGTGAATCACGAGCATAGTAAATGGCAAGCTATATGTGAAAAGTATGATTTTACAATTGAAGATAATGTTCCGGATGTGGAATTTAATCAAGTGTTGTGGTATGGTTTAAAAGGTAGTTTGACACCTTATCCACCTTTACGTCGTTCGGCTTTCCTGACTTATTTGTCGGGAGATGACGATGAGGATGATTGAATAGGTAGATAAGTTGAGAGTAGATATCATGCGTAATATGTATCTTCTTTAAAAAAGTATCTACTTTTGTGTAGTTTTTGTGATAGTATAGGCGTCTAATGGTCAAAAAATAAATTCATACGATATGGAAATATTGGATACTGCATTTGCGCAAATGGTGAAAGAACATAAAAGTACCATTTATACTGTATGTTTTATGTTCTCGAAGGATTCCGATGAAGTGAGCGATCTCTTTCAGGAAGTACTTATCAATCTTTGGAAAGGATATGATTCTTTTAAGAATCTCAGCAACGTCAATACATGGATTTGGAAGGTGAGTTTTAATACTTGCATTTCATGTGAGCGGAAAAAGAAAAGGCGGGCTGTTGTTCCTCTGACTATGGACATCAATCTTTTTGAGGATAAAGATGAGAGTTCCCGACAGATTCGTCTGCTCTACGACCGCATTCACCGGCTGAACCCTTTCGATCGTGCTATCGTTTTGTTGTGGCTTGAAAACATGAGCTACGAAGAAATAGGAGCGATTGTCGGAATATCTACCAAGAACGTATCTGTACGTTTGTATCGTATCAAGGAGGAATTGAAAAAAATGTCGAACCATTAAAATGTACTATCATGGAAAATCATGCAGATAAATTTGAGTTAGACGAGATGAAGCAACAGATTCATTTGCTGAAGGACAAGCTGGCCAAAGAAATAATTGTTAGTGAGAACTTAATCAGACATTCTACACAGGATAAGGTTTCCTATATCAACCGGAAGAAGAAGTTCATGTATTTTTTGATAGTCTTTGCGCTTGTTTACTGTAATACATTTTTCTTGCTGATGGGATATTCGTGGATTTTCTGCGTCTTTACTTCCGTTTTTTTGATTATAGCCGGATTTTACCAGCGATATAGTCACAAGGGAGTTAGTATCGATTGTATATCGGCAGGCAATTTGTTGGATATCAGTAAGGCGTTGGTACGCATGAACCAACTGAATCTGAAGTGGCTTTATTTCGGCATTCCGTTTGCTTTGTGCTGGATTGTTTGGTTTATGTTTGAAAGTTATCCGAAAGTTGGAGGCGAAATGATATGCTACGGAGGAAGTGTTGGCTTTGTTTTGGGAGCTGCCGGAGGTGTTTTTCATTGTATCCATGTACGGCGTAAAGCAAAGGAGGCCATTCGTGACATCGAAGAATATACCAAGGATAATTAAGTAATTGCTTCTCTTGATTATCTTTCCGGTTTTCTGGTTATTGTTTTCCCCGGCTGGATTTTGGTCCGGCTGGGGAAAATTTTTGCTTTTATCTTTTTTTGTCCAATCTCATATGCAACTGAATACCGACAGAAACGCTGAGGTCGTTTGCCCATGAGCGGGAATTTACGGTTTTTGTTGTAGAGGTCAGATCGGGTTCTGTAACAGTATAGGTCGTTTTACAGTCTTGTAATGGACAACGATAGCTGACATCCAGAATAATGCTGCACAGATTGGAGGTACGGTAACCTGCTGCTATTCCGGGGTTGAGGAATGTAGACGAGCGGCTTATCTCAAGCTTGTATGTTGTTTCTTCGATGGTTTGAGTTTTTTCAGAGCCTCCGGCACTCATGCGTCCTATACCGACTCTTGGCATTAACTGCCATCTGCCCATTTCTGCCGTATAACCGATACCTATACTTGCAGCAGGTTTTATTTTGCTCAATCCGGGAAACAATTTATCACCTAAGGCTTGGGCGATGTTGGTCGACAAATCGTCAGTCCGGATTTTGAAAAAACTCAGTCCGATATCCAGATAAGCATTCCAATGGCGTGCGAATCCTACGGACATCCGCCAGTCGAATTGGGTAGCAACATCTGCACGTGAGCCGAAATATTCCGGATAGTCACTTCCTCCGGTATTGAAATTGGGGCCGATGGAAAACGACATGAGGAACGGATGCCGTACGGATGTTATTTTTTGTATTTCCTTTTGTGAGGAGGAGGAGGTTTCGTTTTGTGCAGCTAACGGCAGTATACCGATGATAAGCAGAATAATTACTGCAAGATTTTGTCTTTTCATAGATGGAGAGAAGGATTTAGGTCTGATTAGATATAACGTTGGTTTCTTTGATTTTATAGGAATGTTTTTTTACTATCTAAACACAAATATAGCTATATATTGGATAATCAGATGATTTACCTGTTAAATTTTTACAATAAGTAATTACTTGTGAAACTGGTTTGTATGATGATTTTACTAAAAATTGGGTCTTTCCTTGAGAGTTCAGTAATAGGATATTTAGGAAGATGTCCCCCTTTCTTTTTAGGAAGAATGTGACAATCGAAATGGAATCTGGGGATGTTAGAATACACCGTTATTTCTTTTTGTGAAGGGCGTGAAGGGCAAAAAAGCATGAATAATGTCTATAAAATAAAGATATAAGGCTTTGGAACGGGAAAGGCCGGCATATCTGATTTTATTTCTCTCGATGTTTTCTGAAAATTTGTACAAATAAAAAAATAATTTGTACAAAAAATCCCCCGCCTTTGCCGTGGAATAAATTTAATTCTTGCGACAGGCGGGGGAGGTTTTATCGACTTATGAATTTTTGAAAGAAATTCCTTATTCGTAGATTAGCGGTTAGGTGTATCCCAAACTTTTGTTTCGCTACACTGCAAGTCGGTCCATTGGTTACCACACTTCAGCTTGAAATCACCTTTTTCCAGGCGCCATTTGCCATCGTAACCAACAAAAGCAAGGTCACTTCCCTTCAGTTTCATTGTTACGGTCTTGGTTTCACCCGGATTAAGAGCTACTTTTTCAAAGTTGCGCAGGCGGATATTGTCGGGAGTGCTGCTTGCAACCAAATCTTTGGAATAGAGAAGTATGCTTTCTTTTCCGGCTACTTTTCCGGTATTGGTTACGTCGACGCTGACAGTCAGCACATCATCGGCAGTAAACGAGGACTTGTCGACTTTCAGATTTGAGTAGCTGTAGGTCGTGTAACTCAATCCGAAACCGAATTCCCACTGCACATCCATTACCGAATCATAGTTGTAGTTTCCACCCATCTGTCCCATGTTTTCGCAAGGTTTGTAGTCGTAATTAGCCAAAGCGTTGATGTATTTAGGATAGGTGAAAGGCAGCTTGCCACTGAAGTTGGCATCGCCGGCAAGCAGATTGGCAAGTGCATCGCCACCGTAGTTGCTGGGCAACATGACATGGACTACCGCTTTTGCCAGCGGAACAATATCGTTGATGATACGTGGGCGGCCTTCATTCAATACAAGGATAACGGGTTTTCCGGTTGCAGCAAGGGCTTTTACAAGATTGCGTTGGTTTTCCGACATGGTCAGGTTGGTCAGATTACCCGGAGTTTCGCAGTAAGAGTTTTCTCCGATGCAGGCAATAATCACATCGGCACGACTGGCTGCGGCAACTGATTTTTCGATTTCCGGCTGGTTTTCTTCCCACCAGTTGTCGTTCTTGTAAGGAGCATAAGTCACACCCGGTTCGTAAATGATGTTCTCCTTGCCATACTTGTTGCACAGAGCTTCGTAAATGGTATTGTAAGCTCCCGCAAACTCATCGGCACGATGTCCCTGCCAACTGTACGACCATCCCCTCCCGGTTCGTAAATGATGTTCTCCTTGCCATACTTGTTGCACAGAGCTTCATAAATAGTATTGTAAGCGCCGGCACATTGATCGGCCAGATGTCCCTGCCAACTGTATGACCATCCTCCGTTGAGGCAGCGCATTGAGTTGGCGTTCGGACCGGCAAGCAAGATTTTCGTACCTTTGGCAAGCGGCAGAATGTTGTCTTCATTCTTCAGCAGCACTTCCGATTCTTCGGCAGCCTGCAAGGCTACGCGGGTAAATTCCTCTGAGCCGAATTTATTGTATTTTTTGATGTCCCAGTATGGGTTGTCGAACAGACCTAAGCGATATTTCAGGCGCAATACGCGGGCTACGGCATCATCGATGCGGCTCATCGGTACTTCACCCTCCTGAACCAGTTCTTTCAGGTAGTCGCAGAAGCTCACTTCGTAGGGCACCATCGACATGTCGATACCGGCATTGATGGCAATCTTGACA
>HF993291.1:52922-86506 GCA_000436795.1 Bacteroides sp. CAG:1076 | reverse complement strand
GATTGGCATGGAAAGGCATGCCGTTGTCCACGCCCGAGTTAACCATCACCGACAAGGCTCCAGCTTTCACAGCCGCCAAGAACGGAGCGAAATGCTTCTCACGCATATCACTTCGTGAGATAGACGACGGTGTACGGTCTTTTCCCGATACCGGAACGCCGTAACCCATGTAATGTTTCATGCAGGCAGCCACATTGTATTCGCCGATGTGGTTCGGGTCGCTTCCCTGAAAGCCCTTGACCGCTTCAACACCCATTTCAGCATTTACATAGCAGTCTTCACCGTAGTTTTCCCACATACGCGGCCAGCGCGGGTCACGTCCCAGGTCGACTACCGGCGCATACGTCCAGGGAATACAGCCAGCCTTCGTTTCGTAAGCGGAAATCTCAGCACCACGGCGCACCAGCGCACGATTGAAAGATGCCCCCATATTCACTCCCTGAGGGAACATAGTTCCATCGAGTGTGTAGGTGGTACCATGAATCTGGTCGACACCATATATACAAGGAATACCGATTTCCTTCATCGATTTATCCTGAATCTGCTTGATAGCCGCAGCCCATACTTCTTTCTTCTGAGCCACACTTAAAGGTACATTCAAGATAGAGCCCACCTTATATTTCCCGATTACGGTATCAAGCATAGCCTCACTGAGTTTAAAGCCATCCTTACTTCCCGGAAAATCGGTTACCACGTCTACCGTTATTTCGCACATCTGTCCGATTTTCTCTTCGAGTGTCATTTTCTTCAGCCATTCCTGAATGTGTGCCTCGATTACCGGATCGGCAGGAATAGCGGGAGCAGTCTGAGCTATTCCCGCAAGGCTTCCCGCACACATCATGGAAGCCATTGCCAAGTTTCGAATGTTATTCATACTATTAATCAGTTATAAATTGTTGAGTTGCTTTTTTCAGTCCCGTGCCCGACACCTCCAGTTGGACCGTTCCTTTCTGTCCTTCCAGCGAACGTATGATGACTTGTGCCTTTCCGGCGAAAGCCTTGATGCAGAAAGTCTTCTCGCCGTTGACAGGACGTTCTGTTTCTTTGAATCCCGGATCACCGTTTCCATATCCCAAGATGGTAGCGGGCCCCGTCAGAGTTACTGTCATTTCATTCATGGCATCGGGTACCTCACGGTTTTTCTCGTCTTTCAACGTCAGGTCTACGATTGCAATATCCTGACCGTCGGCTTTCAAAGTTGTATTATACGGTTCCATCAATATACGGGCAGCCTTGCCTGTTGTTTCTATTTTCTCTACCATGATTTTCTTTCCGCCTTTGTATCCTTTAGCCATTAAGGCTCCCGGACGATAAACCGTCTTCCATTCAATATAACCATCGGCAGGCATCGGCTTCCGCCCCAAGTTCTTTCCGTTGACAAACAATTCCACTTCGTCACAATTACTATAGGCCCAAACCCTGATACTATCCCCTTCGTGACCAAACAGGTTCCAATGCGGAGACAAATGCAGCACCGGTTCGTCGGTCCACCACGATTTCAGATAGAAAGCCTCATCCTTCGGGAAACCACAATAGTCGAATATTCCAAACTGTGAGCCGGTTGCCGGATAAAGCATTGGGTTCGGTTCTCCCCTGTAATCCAGTCCCGTCCAGTAAAACAATCCGGCCAGCCAGGGACGTTCATGGTAGAACTGCCAGCCACGTGCCATGGCATTGACAATACGATTGTCATCTTCAGCCGTACGGTTGATAGGCGCCATCCAGCCACGCAACGAATCGGTGTAATAAACGTTACGCGTTCCGCACCCCGATGTTTCTTCCGAACCCACCGGAGCATACCAGTCGGGATGTTCGCGATGATATTCATCTATCGGATTCTGGCGGAGATAATTATAGCCTTTCACATCGACTCCGAAAAGAGAAACCCGCCCACCGGCAGTACCCTGTGTTGTCAGCCGGGTGGAATCCAACTGATGTACGTATTCACTCATCGATTGAGTAATACGCAATCCGCGTTCGTTCCCTTCGAGTGCCCACTCTTCGTTTCCGATACTCCACAGAATGATGCACGGATGATTGCGGTCGCGTTTAATCATCCGCTCCAGCAAATCGACATGTTCCTTATTAATCCCCATCAAGCGATTCTCTTCGATGACCAGCATTCCCATACGGTCGCACAAATCGAGCATGGCAGGCGATACGGGATTATGAGAAGTACGTATCGCATTGCTGCCCATCGATTTCATTTTTTCGATCCGGTATTTCCATAATCTGTCGGGAATACCTGTCCCTACTCCCGCATGATCCTGATGCAAGTTGGTACCTTTCAACTTGACGGGACAGCCGTTCAACAAAAATCCTTTCTGCGGATTGAACTCAATGTTACGGATTCCAAAACTCGTCGTATACGTATCGACCAGTTTCTCGCCGACATATACATCTGTATATAAGGTATACAAATAAGGATGCTCCAAATCCCATAGATGAATATTGTCCATCGTTGCCGACTGCAACAATTTCACTTCTTCCTGCTTGGGAGCTAAAGTCGTGCTTGATTCCTGCGTGCGGACTACTTCCTTACCCGTCGCATCGAGAATACGGTTGACGACCTTACAACCTGCTGCCTCCAGCCCTTTGTTCGCCAAGCAGACCTCTATATTTACATCGGCAGTCTGATAAGAACGGTCGATACGTGTAGTTATAAAAGTACCGAAAGGAGCAACATGTACCTGCGACATCTTGTCCAGCCATACATCCCGATAAATGCCCGCTCCTTCGTAATACCATCCTTCTTCTGTACTGGCGTCCACACGGACGGTCAGCAAGTTTTCGCCACCATAATTCAAGTATTCTGTCAAATCGTACACCTGTGTAGCGTATCCACTCGGCTCGTGACCTAAATAAAAGCCGTTGCAAAAGACCTGCGCATTACGAAAAATGCCGTCGAACCGTACACTGATGTGTTTTCCTAAATCCTTTTCTGGTATATAAAACTTACGCCGATACCATCCGACACTGGTTTCCGGATATTTCCATCCGACGGTCTTGTATCCATGACTATGGCTTGCCTCTTTCGAAAAAGGAAGGTCTACCACCCAGTCGTGCGGCAAATTGACTGTCTGCCACGTGCTGTCATTAAACTGTTCGGAACTGGGCCCCTGGTTCTGATTAAAGGATTTAGCTTTCGCAAAATAGGTGAAATACTCTGTACCATGAGTAAAATCCTTCTTCATGTCGCCCGCATGTCCATAGGCAAATTTCCACCCATTGTTCAGCAATATAGCTTCTCTTGCCTGTTGCGCACTGACAGACAGACAGGCAATAAACTGTATAAGCAGCAATACAGATAATAGTTTTTTCATAATATTTTCAATAAGATTTTGTCGATGCCTAAAAAATAGTCCTGCAATGCCGAGTATTAATAATCTCATCACCATAACGATCGGTCCGATCCTTATAGTGATGAGTTTTATGTCTATTTCCACTAAAAGATATTATCCTCTACGCTTTGCAGAAGCGTTCCAGTGTTTCCATGCACATACGCCCGTTATGATAAGGACATTTCCAGAAGCCAGCCTTATCATCTTTGGTATTGACCGTACCGTCGGCATATAAACTCCAGTGCCACTCCCCGTGTTCTCTGTCAACCAAATGGTTTTTGATAAAATTCCAGCACCGCAAAGCTTTCTCCAATGCCGACTGATCAGCAAAATGCTGATAGAGATTCAGGTGACCAACCACGTTTTCTGCCTGTACCCACCAGTGCAGTTCACGGTCTACCTTGCCTTTACTTACAAAGTTTTCATAAATCATGCTTCCATCCGGATTCAATCCTTCATCGGCTGCCGCTGCAATTTTTATAATAGCCGGTTCTACCTTTTCCAGCAAATCTTTATCGCCCAAGACCAAAGCTGCTTCGTGAATCAACCACGATGCCTCAATGTCATGTCCGTACGATACAATCTGATACTTATTGGTCCAGTCGTCTTCAAAAAACAAATTCAGGTGGTAAGTGTCTGCATCGAGTATTTTATCCAGAAACAAGTTGACCAAGTTACGAATCTGCTTCTTCAGGTATTCATCTTTCCATACACGATACAGATTGGTATAAGGCTCCAGAATATGCAAATGCGTATTCATGGTTTTCTTCTCATTCTCGTCTTTATCACTCAGACGCATGTCCGCTATCGGATGCCAGTCGCGGGTAAGCGCTTCCAGATAGCCATTTTTATCAGCATCGAAGCTATATTTTTCGATTACTTCAAACAAACGTTTAGCGTAATCCAGCGCTTCCGCATCGCCTGTAGCACGAACATATTCACTCAATCCGTAAATAGCAAATCCTATGGCGTAAATCTGTTTCTTAGTATCAAGCGGCTTTCCCTCACAATCCAGCTCCCAATAAATGCCACCAAACTCAGCATCATAAAAATGGTCAATCAGATAACGTTTGGCACGAGTAGCCGTTTCCAGATACTCTTCTTTTCCCAACAGACGGTAGGCAGCAGAGAATGTCCATAAAATACGGGCGTTCAGAATTGCTCCCTTCGAAGCCGATGCCTCCAAGACATCGTTTCCTGTAATGCGACCATAGAAACCTCCGCGTTCGCGGTCAATCATCTTTGTCATCCAAAAAGGAAGTATATTATTTTCCAGCTCTGCCTTTACTTCAGCACACAACTGGCTTATCTTTTCATTGTCCATCTTTTTTCGATTTTCGTTTTAAATTCAATTGCTCCATGATACCTTTCATTTTCTGCTCACCCAACGGATAACAAACTATGAAAAGAACGGATATAAACGCTGCCATGGCAGGAAGCAAACTTAAAAACATCTTGATGCCATTGATCGTTTCTGCACTCTGAACGGCATTGGCCTGAAAGCCGAAGAAAGACAACAGCCATCCGGTAACCGCCGTACCTATTGCCCACCCGAATTTCTGGCTCATCGATGAAGCACTAAATATCAGTCCTGTTGCACGGTTGCCTGTCTTCAGCTCCGAATAATCGGCACAGTCAGCATACATAGACCAGAGTAAGGGGAAAATGCTACCCGCACAAATACTGATCAGACACTGGAAGATAAAAATCAGCATCAGGTCGTCATTGTCGAACCAGAAGAATATGACACTCAATACGGAAGCAACCAGCATAGAAAGAGCGAATGTTTTCTTCTTTCCTACCTTGTTACTCATAGGAGCTGCCAAAATAACTCCAACGATATTGGCTATCTGCCCGATAGAAAGGTATAGACCACTTAAAACAAACGATACGCCCATCACTGAAATAGAACGATATTCATCTTCTACCACAAAATACTTGAAATAATAAACAGCTGCCCCGTCACGAATAGAATTAAAGACTAAAGTCGCAACTCCGGCACCAAATAATATCCACCAAGGCTTATTGTGAAACAAATCTCTTATATCGTCTTTCAGCGAAGTTTTCTTATCATTGATTGGTTTTACACGTTCTCTTGTCCAGGCAAAACATCCAAAAAACAACAAGGCGCACATTACGGCTATTACAATTACAGCCATGCACCATCCAAACTGCTGGTCACCCAGGTCCTTACTATGCCCGCTGAATACATTTACCATTGGCATAAACAGCAAAAGTGCAATAAAACTGCCAAGATAAGCAAACATCATACGATATGTAGACAGCGTATTACGATCCGCCGGATCAGGACTCATAACTCCCAACAACGAGGCATAAGGAACATTGATAGCCGAATATACCATCATCATCAATGAATAGGTAATGTAAGCATATACCAGCTTCCCCATATCTCCGAAAGGAGGTGTATAAAAAGTAAGTACTCCTATCAAGGCAAACGGAACGGCAAGGAACAACAAATATGGGCGAAATTTTCCCCATCGGCTGGAAGTACGATCGGCTACCACACCGACAATCGGATCGAATACGGAATCCCATATTCGAGTAACCAAAAACATTGTTCCCACCATAGCAGCAGGCAACCCGAATACATCCGTGTAAAATATCATCAAATAGGCACCGAACAACTTCCAAAACATGGAAGAAGCCATATCACCAAAACCATAACCAATCTTTTCCGTGAGCTTTATCATAGTAGTACTTACTTTCCTTATTATTTCATCAGTTTCATGTTTTTATCAATCAAGTGCTTCAAGGTTTCTACTGAAGCTGTAGTAGTCAAACCATCCTGCGGAGTATTCATACAATAATCCACCAACTTGTCAATAGTAGAAACAGCTACATGCATACGTGTATCGGAAGAAGCATAATATATAAAGACCGTTCCGTCTTCGTCGGCAATCCAGCCATTAGTGAACAATACATTCGAAACATCACCGATACGCTCTTCTCCTTCGGGAGCCATGAAGTAACCACCCGGAGATGCAATCAGCTTGCTGGGATCTTCCAATGAAGTCATATACATATAAAGCACATAACGCAGACCAGCAGCACAGCCGCGTACACCATGAGCCAAGTGCAACCATCCTTTTGGTGTCTTGATAGGATGAGGACCTTCGCCGTTCTTTACTTCCTTGATGGTATGATAGTAACGGCAATCGATAATTTTTTCTTCCTTGATCTCTGCATGAGTAATATCGTCTACCAGCGCCCAGCCGATACCTCCACCGCTTCCGGCATCGATAAACCCATCTTGCGGACGAGTATAGAAGGCATACTTTCCATTCACGAACTCAGGATGAAGCACAACATTACGCTGCTGACTCTTTGATTTCAGGTCCGGCAGACGTTCCCATGTCTTCAAGTCTTTGGTCCGAGCGATGGCAGCCGTTGCTGTTGCTGAAGACAAATCTCCGGCCGGTGCATTGTCGTCGTGACGTTCTGCACAGAAAATGCCATAAATCCAGCCATCTTCATGGGCAGTCAAACGCATATCGTAAATGTTGGTAGCAGGTATTACATCATCGGGCATCGTAATGGGATAATCCCAGAAACGGAAATTGTCGACCCCATTCGGGCTTTCGGCAACAGCAAAAAAAGATTTACGATCGGCACCTTCTACACGCACAACCAATAAATACTTTCCGTTCCACTTGATAGCCCCCGAATTCATCGTAGCATTCATCCCGATACGTTCCATCAAATATGGATTTGTTTTTTCGTCAAGATCATAACGCCAAAATACAGGTGTATGGGCAGCCGTCACTACCGGATATTTATAGCGAGTAAAAACTCCGTTTGTTTTCTCTACAGGCTCATTTTTACGAGTAATCAACTCTTCATACTGAGCGAACAATCTTTTTACTTTCTCATCAAACGCATTCATTGCAATTAGTTTTATAATCAATTATTTTATTGTTTTCATATCTCCGGCAAACAATGTACGAGGGTCATTGTAAAATTTCACAAAGTCGGCAGCCGACGGATGTCCCGGGTAAGGTGCATAAAAATGATTTTCTTTTTCACGTGCATTTCTCCATACCAGTACATAACTTATCGGATATTTTTCTATAACCGGCATCAGTGTCTGTGTCCACCAAAGTGAATCGGGAATCGTTTCATATCCAGTTTCGGTTACGGCCATTGCTTTCTGATGTGCTTTGCTTACTTGTGATACAATGGTAAGTGCATTATTCAGGCTCTTTATATAGGCATCTCTATCAAACTGATAGGCATCTACTCCTATCAGGTCTATAATACTATCTCCCGGATAACGTTCCAGATATTCTGTAGAATCCTGAGGTTCTGTACCCGGAGAATAAGCATATAAAAGCTGAGTGGCTCCCTTTTCCTGCATACGGTCGTAAGTCATTTTCCACAGAGCCTTGTAATCTTCTGCAGAGCACAAGTTCTTTCCCCACCAGAACCAGCTTCCCGTATGTTCGTGCCAAGGACGGAATAATACAGGAACCTTCACACCTTCGGGAGTCTGTATCGAATTCAAGAAATCGGCTATCTTATCCAGCCAGCCAATAAACTTGTCATGGTTGGCACCTCCGGGCAAAATGGATTTAACGACAGTAGAATCACTGACGTCCCATGCATCTTTTCCTGTTACAGGATTGTCTACATGCCAACTGATAGAGGACATTCCTCCACGCTCGTATTGTGCAATCACCTCTTTCCGGATACGGTCTACCGAAACATTATCTAAAGTCTTATTACCATATATTTCCATTCTTCCCAAATCGAAAGACATCATTGCAGGATAATCTCCGCAGACACTTTTCACATCGCTCCGGTTTTCATCTCCATCCCAACCAATACCGTATATAGGATCGTCGTGATGACCAAACATAAATTGTTTTTGCTGAGGAAGCTTCTTTAATATCTTTAGCATAGAACATGCTTCTGGTGTTTTTTCCATGTCAGATTGTTTTTTTTGTTGCGTACCGCAAGCAGTTAGACAAGTGCCGATAATCATAGTTGAAATTATAGCTTTCGAGATTTTCATAATGATTAGTTTTATTATTTAACATCAGCAAAGATAGAGAAATTTTATACCACGGAATGATACAATCTTAACATATACATATACGTTCTTTCTTTTTAGCATTCAGATATTATATTGTACTAAACACAAAGGAGTGACCATGTTTCCACATGATCACTCCTCATATTCAAAAATAAAAAAGCAATATCATTTAAAAGACAGAAGCGACTCACGAGCGATCACATACGATTGCGACATAGCATCCAGCCACCATTCCTGATCTGCATGCGACAGGGAAGCGCCCTCCCCATCGTACCAAGGCATAAACCACAACCAGCGAGCTCCTGCATTCCATTGTTCAGAAAGTAAGCCCAACTCTGCATTAGCATCGATATTAGCTCCACATTCACTTAATGTCACCATGAGCTCAAAGTAGAACAAGAATTAATCTATTTATATGATTATTAAAGACATAGCAATAAAAGTCTTAAATTTATAATGCTGGATTATAATATTTCAACGATTACACTATGTTCTCAGAATCTAAAGTTATAGAGTTGGTTGCATGTCCAATGAGTTTGCTAAGTATTTACGTTGCAACAACAATATAAGCTTTATTCTTCTATTCCTAACTTTATCCGATCAGGACGAACTATTTTATCTCTCAACGTAGCATGATCAAGTTGAACAGGTTTATTGATGAAATCGGGAACATTATATGAATAAACCAAACGTTCATAATAAGTAAGAGGATCCTTCTGCGGCAACATAAAAGGTTTTGTAACCTTTCCATCATTTCCAATACAAGCAAAATATAAATACGTATACAACCCATTATCCCTACGTGAGCTGAATACAAACCAATGAGAATTACTACTCCAGTTATGAAAACTTTCCGTATCACCACTATTGACTTCTTTCAAAGGACGATAATTACCTGTCTTCAAGTCAAGCAACCATAAATCTGCTTCTTTATGCCATATCGAAAAATTGCCATAATCAGATAAGGTAAACATAACATAACGTCCATCGTATGAAGGACGAGGAAATGACACACTCTTGCCAATGCGAGATGCAGAAACTAATGTATCCACTTTTTCTCCTAAACGTCCAGCTTGTGCATCAAAAGAAATACTACACAAACTATATTTTACTTTTTTATAATCTTGAGGCATCTGCTGCGCCTCAGCACTACAGAAAAATAAAGTTTTCCCATCAGGAGAAAAGGCCGGAAAGGTTTCAAACGCTTGCTTACTCATCAATGCCGGTGAAGTAAGTAATCGGTGAGTAGCTGGATGGTAAATAACAATATCCGAGCCATTATCCATCACTTCAATACGTTTTTCCTTTATCGCATGAAAACCTTGACGCGTATTGTTGACAGAATAAGCAATATACTCACCCGACGGATGCCAGTAGGGATATACACAAGCAGAAATTGTAGAATCTGTTTTTGTATCAAGCATCTCCATTTCATTTCCTAACTGCATCAGCGTTCCTCCATTCTTACCACGCACATGCATACTCATTTTATCGGGATTCGTTTTATTAAATGAATGGCAGTTCACACACATTCCCGGGACTAAGGTATTCTCAACAATAGCCGTTTCTTCAAAATTCGACAAGTTACGTTGATAAATTCCCATCTTACTATATACTTCATAACCGGGAGCTATTAACCTATAAGCAACTCCATAATCAATAGAATAATTACTTATATACATAGGAAAACTACGATATTGAATCCACTTTCCATCATGTTTTTTCACAGAAACAGTAAACAGCAAACTATCTCCCTTATTGTCGGCTATTAAACGATGCCACTCTGTTTCATCAAAAGAGATTTTTTTACCAGAAACATGAATATCCTTTCCCTTTCCCCCCTTTACTATGACATCTACTTTATCAAAATCCTTGTCTGTAACAGCAAAGTTCATCGGTGCTATAGTAGCAGGGATGGTCACTCCTGTATAGTCTGGATAAATTGAAGGATAAGCATCTACCTGTTGTGGGGACACAACTTTTTCCGTGCAGGCCGAGAATAATACAATACCCAGCGAAAACAGACTCCATTTATATATTGTCTTCATATATACTATCTAAATAATAAATAATACCAATATGTCTTTCCAAAATTCTGTTTAAAATAATCCCTATCCGAAGGATGACGTACATACGCAACAGCAAAATCTGTAACTTCTTTTTGCAACACAGGAGAAATACTCCATGGCATCCCTTCAAAAGATGGATGCTGCTGAGTCCACACATAAAGCAAAGCTTCTTGATAACTACGAGGTATTGAAGTATACCCCATATCTTTACCCAACGGATAATATTTTAGAAATGCTCCGATATTTTTATCTAACAATTCATATGCCAGTAAATACTCAAATGCCATTTTATTATGCTTATTTGCATTCAATAAAAGCCCTAACATCATATCCTTCTGGTCTTCAAAAAATAAAAAATCATCTTTATAAAGATAAGTCCGTAAGATTCCCCATTCTGGATGATTTTGCACCTTTTTATCATTATACAAATAAGACATGGCATCATTTGCCCATTTCCTATAAAATAAGGTATGTTGCAACGCTTTTAAATATTTTCCGGCAAGTATATAATCACCATTAACAATGTTAGTTTCTGCAAGTCTTTGATAGCAGCGTACACTTTTCTGATAAGAAGGTATTGCCTCCATAGCCTCAAATGTGAAGCGTTGAGAAGTATTAATCATCCCCAAATGATAGTACACTTCATTCACTATTAAAGGTGAATTAAAGTCACGAATAAAATTAGGCATCAATCCTCCTACTCCATTCTGATAAAAATGAAACATCCGTTCACCTAACTGTCCAGTCTTTCCCAAAGCCAAATTCAAACAAACAACTTCGAGAGGTGTTGTAGGATGTTTTTTTTCAGCCATATCAATTACTTTATTCCACTGACGGGTACGTACATAATAATCGTATGCCATCACTTGCTCTTTCTGATAATCGGAGGTAAGATAGATTCCAACACCTCCTAAAACAACCAATACAGCAATCTGAACAACTTTAATAAGATTGATTCGTTCCGATTTAATTACAGGAACAGAAGCCGATATTATAACTGTCAAACAAAGTAATATACAAACAGCTATACCCATAAAAGGAATTCCAGTAGGGAAACGATAATAACCGAGTCCTGTCATCAGACGGAAAAATGGATATTGAAGAACTTCCGAAGCTATATAAGGATAGATAAAGGCCAAGCACAAAAGCAACAGACATACAATAAATCTGCATAACAAACTTCTTTGTTTCCAAACTAATAATTCATAAGTCACAGCCAAAATAACAAAAAGCCAATGCAAACCTCCTGCAATCCAATAAATAAAAGGAGTTAACAACAATATATATCCCCAACGCAAAAATGTATGACGTATACATAAGCATCCTTTTGCTGACAACATGACAACCAATAAAGAAATGACCCCAGCCAACATATTATTTTCATCACACAGAAAGGCCCATGCCCCAACAGCCGGCAAATAAGATAAATAATACCAGTCGGAATCATTCTTTCTCAACATCAATTGAGAAGTCAGCCACTGAATCAATACCAATAGACCGACAATAATAACAGATCCCAACCACTGACTATAATAAAATTGGGTCAAGAACTCCGATATATATTCACATATACCTCCGGGATACATACATTTGTTTATCCAATAATCGGAAGTAAACATAAAAAGCTGAAATTGCTCCTGATAAGACAAATGGAAAGAATAGCAGCCTCTCCAAAATACCATTGCCAAAAGAATGAAGCACAATCTTACAATAAATTTATCATTCCGCCACATATTTTCTATTGTTTATCTATATATCGATTAAACCATAATTCATATCAAAGATACAAATCTTAATTGTTTTTTCATTACATTTATCTTCTGAATTACAAATATCAATTGCATCAACTTTCATTTTTTCCAGCAATGCACCATCATAAAAAAAGAGGCTAAAAGGTTTATATACAATTTATGACCTTCCAGCCTCTTTCTATAATCTTTATAAAAGTTTCAAGCCGTTATCTTTCTATCCGCTTGAAACAGAAGAACCAACCTTCCGAAGTATTCGACAATGACTGAGCTGCCAAAACCAAATGTTCACCATCAGCCTGAATAATCTGATAAGAGTAACAACGCTGATTGCCATCATTTGGCAATACTCCCAGCAAAGGAACTGTTCCGGAGAATGTCATAGTACCTACTCCCCATCCGGCAACAAGTGTTTCATCAGAAACTTTCACACTACCTGTTTCACCACGGCTTGTTTCTACACCTGTAAGGCTCAAAGAGAACCAAGCTCCAGTTCCATCATTTGGCATTCCTTTACCTTCGCATTGCTCATTAATATCTGCGCCATCGGGAGCTCCCCACCAGGAAGGAGTAGTATCACTTCCCCAGCCTCCATTACCCCAATAGCGGGTTAATGTATCATCCCAAGTCCAAACTGTAGTACCATATTCACCATTTTCCAAGCCAAATACTTGTTCGTAAATTGCAGGTAGGTCAGTATACTCACTTACCATGATACTCTTTTCATCAGACTTTGTAATACTTCCATCTTGATTAATCGCTGTAATATACACACGCATCTCTGTGATGGGAGGAGTCACCTGAAATGTAGGATTTGTACCTTCTGCCAGTAAAGCATCATTATCAGCTGAATACACCTTGACATAACGTGCAGGTGATAATTTCACTGTAATGTTATTGTTTCCTTCACTTTGAGCAACCAACTGAAAACTATTAGTCAACTCATCTACTGTTACACTTGCTCCCGGTTGTTTGTCATCGACCGAAGCATCACATGCTGCCAAAAGCATTGCAAATAAAAGTGGCAACGCAAATAATATCTTTTTCATAATTACTATCATTTAATTATTAGTTAATCATTACCAACCACTATATTCACTGCTTGCATCCGTCCAACCTTCATTCTGAACCAATGCACCATTAGACAACGAAATTTCACTTTCCGGTATCTTGAAGAAACCAGCGGTTGCATTATAACGAGCTGCATAACCTCCATTATGAGCAGTATTCTTGGCCGATGAACCTAAATAATATACCGGTTGATTAGTCTGTTTTTCAAGAGCTGCAGCTGCAATATGCCAACGACGTATATCATTCCATCTCACACCTTCAAAAGCAAGTTCCCAACGACGTTCACGTTGCAAAGCTTCCAACGAATAAGCACCAAGAGGAGTAAGTCCAGCACGCTCACGAACCCGATTAATACCATCCACACTCTCCTCCAATTCAGATTGCATCAACAATACATCAGCGAAACGAATCAGAACCAAATCATGGATATTACCCGTCTGCATCAAGTTATCATTCTGCCATCCATTTTCGCCATACATTACATATTCAAAAACAGGAGCATATTGTAGAGCACCACTTTCATCTTTATACTGTGCCGATATAGGAGACTGCTTCTTTTCATAATAGTCGGTTTCCTGTACGAAATCAGACCAACCGCCATAAGTATACGCCGGCAAATCTTTTACGTTTTGTACAGAAGCTTCACGACGCATATCGTCTGCCTCACTCGAACTCCAATCATTAACTAAATTCGGTGCAACAGGTCCAGCGCCCCATCCTTGACCAAACGGGAAAGTCTTTGCATAATCCTGACCGCCTCGAATACCAAAATGTAATGCATAACCATTCGCATAACCGATAGTGGTCTGCCAGCTGGCCAGTTTATTAAATTTAATAGCAAACATTGATTCCGGATTTACTGCAGCATCATCTTCAACCCACTTCAATCCTTTTCCCTTCGTATAATTATAATCTTCAACAGAGCAACGATTGGTATAAGCCCAAAGATTACGATAATCAGTAACTAGTGAATATCCTGAATTCTTAACACAATCATCAATGTACCCTATTACTTCATCTTTAGTCAGCGTTGTACCATCGGGCAAGGCCACTTCCGAAAGAGGATTATAAGTTGTACTTGTCAGAGCTGCTAAGTCATCACCATTGCCATACATTCCTGTATAGAACAACCATGCACGTCCCAGCATTGCCTCTGCCGTATACTTATCTACATGACCATCTGTCTTACGAACTGCCGGCATTGTTGAAGCTGCATCTCGAAGATCCATTAAAATCTGCCCCCACAAAGCAGCTGCTGTCGGTTGAGAAGGCTCAGCTTCCTCTGTAGAAAGTACCAAAGGAACACGACCATATTGAGAAGCCAATTCATAATAGAAGAAAGCACGCATAAATTTTGCTTCACCTACCACCTGATTTCTCTCACCTTCCTCCAATTCCATATTTGCAACACCTTCCAATAAAGCATTGGCACGGTTAATTCCTTGATAACGGTCACTCCAGAACTGGTGTGTCATATCCGTTTGATAATTCAACAACAGGTCCATTGCCTGCATCAATTTATCATTCGTACCGCCACCACCTAAATTATCATCACTTGCCAACATTGACAAATATAAGAAAGACATCTGTGGATTAGCACAAACCAGACTCAAATTCTGATAAATACCCGCAAGCGCCTGAGAAGCATCACTTGAAGTAACAGGAAAGTTTTCAGGTGTTTTTTCCACATAGTTCACAGCATCGAGAGTACACGATGTTACTCCTCCCAAACCCAGGACTGCTGCAGCTAATATATTGATAAACTTTTTCATTGTATTATTCATAATTAAAATTTAACATTAACACCAAACATATAAGTTCTAGGCTGAGGATAGTTACCAACATCAACACCTGTAACCCACGGTTCATCGCTATTTAAAGCCATACCGTTTTCAGGATCCATACCCTTATATCCAGTTATTGTAAACAAATTCTGAGCAGTAAAATAAACTCTCAATTGTTGAAGCGGACATGTTTTCCAGATTCTCTTTACATCGTATCCGACAGTTAAGTTCTGCAAACGTACATAATCAGCATCTTCTACATAAATATCTGAGATATTCTGCCAGTTGGCACCTGCATTACCCGGAATCAGCAGCGGATAACGATCAGAAGTTCCTTCACCATGCCAATAGTCATACACTTCTGTAGTATAATTTTCATATTGTCCATCAGTAAACTTACGGAAAGAACGAGCGACTTGCTGTCCGAAAGCACCATAAGCAGAGATTGAAACATCGAAACCTTTATAGGCAGCATTAAGATTCAGACCCATTGTTACATCTGGATGCGGATTTCCTAAATCAGTCTTATCATCCGAATTGATAACTCCATCACCATTAACATCTACAAATTTCAAATCACCCGGTTTGATAGAAGTTCCCTGCAAAGAATTTGCAGCATTGCCTCCACAGTTCTGATTCAGATATGCCTGAACGTCATCCATATTCTGCATTACACCGTCAGTCTTATATCCATAGAAATAGCCGATAGGATGTCCTTCCTGCATACGAGCCATAAAGCCTGTATTCTGTGATAAGTTATCATTACCACCTTCTACATAACCAGAACCATTATTTACCTCTATCACTTCATTCTTGTTGTGCGACAAGTTAAAGTTGGCACCATAAGTAAAATCATCTCCAATCTGATCGTTCCATCCGATAGAAATTTCAATACCTTTGTTTTCAATACTACCGGCATTAGCAGCCTTTGTCGTAAATCCGTTAACAGAAGAAACCGGAACATTGATCAGCAAATCTTTTGTTTTCTTATTATACCAGTCGAAGGTAAAGCTCAGTTTTCCACTCAGGAAACGAGTATCGATACCAATATTGGTCTGTTCTGAAGTTTCCCAAGTCAAATCCGTATTCGAAAGACGTGTAGGATAACCTCCTTGCGTAGCAGAGTTCTTATCACTACCAAACGGATACTGTCCCAAGTCACCGAACGAGTAAGTTGCCAGATACTGGAATGCTCCAATATTTTCATTACCATTCTGTCCCCAGCTTGCACGTAGTTTCAAGAAATCAAGCCAACTGGTTGTATTTTGCATAAATTTTTCATTCGAAATAACCCAGCCGGCAGAGAATGAAGGGAAATAACCCCAGCGATGACCTTCCGCAAAGTTAGAAGAACCATCTCCACGCATAATAACGGTAAACATGTAGCGTTCCTTGTAATCGTAATTGATACGACCGAAGTAAGACAAAATAGAATGGTCATTTACAGGATAACCACCAACCGTAGCCAAACCAGTACGTCCTGTGAAGTTATCGTAATACGCATGAGCAAAATCAGTAAAGACATTACCTTTTGCCATTGCTTCCAGTGTTTCACCCATATTGTTGCCCTCGCGAGAATATTCCGTACCGACCAAGACATCAAAATGATGTTCCTTCGCTACATCAAACTTGTAATTCAAGGTATTGGTAACTCCCCAGTTCCATCCGATTGTCATATTTTCAGACAATGTACTCTGATCGGCAGCATTACCCTGATCATTCAACTTATACTCGGCAGTATAACCTTTCCACAGACTTGAATACTGTTTATAATAAGCCTGAGAACGGTAAATCAAGTTTTTAATAGGTTGTATTTCAAAATAAGCAACCGCATTCAAATTGAAATTTTTACTCTTGTTATTTCCACTTTGAGTATTAACAATTTCAGCTACCGGGTTACTTGTATATGAGTTATAGGCAAACCATCCATCCGTACCCGAATTCTTCAAATCGTCATACATGAAATAATCACCGTTCGCATTATACACAGGAACACACGGGTTGGCACGCAACATCGTAGAAATGGCATTACTATACTGATTACCTATCTGAATACCTTGTGTCTGCGCGTGCTGATAATACAAATTCTCTCCGAACTTGATTACATCACGATCGTCTGTTTTATAAAGAATGTGTTCCGAATTTAAGCGGAAAGTAAAACGGCGATAATCGGATTTAGCAATATTTCCAACAATACCATCCTGATACTGATAGCCAAATCCGGTAGAAAACTTAGAAAGTTCAGAACCACCCGAAATATTCAATGCATGAGAAGTGGTGATAGCATCATCATTAATAATCTGATCCAGCCAATTTGTTCCTTCATTGGTGCCATTCTGATAAGCAGCCAACAAATCTGCATCTATATATTTCGACCAGTCATAAGGAGTACCTCCATTATTATAAGCTACCTGATCCTGAACAGCCATATATTCCTTGGCATTCAGCAAATCCGGTTTCTTATAGATATTCTGCCAACCTACGTTTGCATCGTAAGTTACAGTTACCTTTCCTGCCTTACCTTGCTTGGTAGTCACCATAATCACACCGTTTGCAGCACGGGCACCGTAAATAGCACACGAAGCAGCATCCTTCAAAACGTCGATACGTTCAATGTCGGCAGGGTTCAATGCATTGATATCACCTCCAGCAACACCATCAATAATATAAAGCGGATCGGTAGAACTGTTAGTACCGGCACCACGGATACTGATTTTATAGCCATCGCCCGGTTTACCTGAAGTTGCCTGAATATTTACGCCAGGGCTTTGATTCTGTAAGGCTCCAAGTGCACTGATCGTATTTCTTTTTGCTACATCATCGCCTTTTACTTCAACAGTAGCACCTGTTACCAATTTCTTCTTTTGAACACCATAACCTACTACAACGACTTCCTCCAGAGTTTCCGTATCTTCCTTCAATACTACTTTAAAGGATGTCTGTGTCCCCACAGTTACTTCCTGAGTATTGTAACCAATAAAAGAAATTTGTAATACTGCACCAGAAGAAACGTTCAAAGTAAAATTACCATCAATATCAGTAATTGTACCATTTGTTGTTCCTTTTTCCAATACATTGGCACCGATTACCGGAATCCCATTAGAATCAACAATCGTACCAGAAATAGACTTTGTCTGCTGAGCAGCAATCATCGTTCCTGTCGATGCAGCCAATGTCCCCGGGAAACCTGCAACCATTACCGACAAGCAAGTTCCTGCGACCAATACAGTTCTTTTAGCATGTTTGTTCATAACATTATTTTTTTAAGTTCTCAAGTATTTTTTACTTTAGGTCAAATACTATATTAATTATATTTTAATGCAAAATTATAGAATATACAACCTATATTCTGATATAATTTTATCATAATATAGTAACTTATTACAATTTTATTACAGTCTTGTCTTTATTATCTCTTACCCTCAACAACACAACAAAAATAAGTACTTACTCTAAAATAAAGGGGGTGAAAATGTTTTTAATCAGGGTATAATTTGTATAAAAAATCACTTTATTAACGTTTACGACGCCTATATTAATATTCATTTTTGATTCAATATTTCATTTGTCTGCTTTATCAAAGCAATCGTACTGCTATCCGAAGCAAACACAGAATTCAATCCCTGCTGCTCCTGAGCGGGATCACCAGTATAATCATCGCCCGGTTTCCAATATTCATGTTCTGTAGACGGATTGGCCAAGCCACCCCATCCCCAAAAATTACAACCGGCAAACAATGAATGAGAAGCCGCATGCTGTACTACCAAATCAAAAATATACTTATAATAAGCATCACGTGCCGTAACCGGAGAAGACTTGTCAAAACGGAATCCGTCTCTCGGATATCCGAATTCTTCCATCACCAAAGGTTTCTGATACTTCTTTGCAATTGCCAGGTGTTCATCGATATATGACTTAGAATTTTGTTTAGCCTTTTCCAAGTTTTCCTGCAAGCTATCCTTCGGAGCCCAACCCCAGTTATAAGGCCAGATATGAATATTCAGATAGTCGACGTTTGCATCAGCATGAATTCTTTCAAATAGATTCATATCCATTTCACATCCCCACTTACCTTCACTGCCGGTAGACACCAGGTGATTCGGATCCAGCGATTTTATCAAAGCAGCAGCCTTACTTATCCAGTTGGCGAAACTTTCCTTATACTCTTCTACAAAAGCACGAGGTTCGTTACCTATCTGCCACGACATGATAGTAGGATCGTCTATATAACGTACCTTGGTATAACGGTTGGTACGGCTAATTACATCTTTTACATAGTTAGCATAAAGAGCTTGTGCTGTATCCGAACAAACAAATTGTCCGGCAAATTTCATATAAGCAGCATATCCGTCGACAGCCGGAGCAGGAGCTTTACCATAACCTGCCCATTGAAGATACTGACCGTAACCTCCACTCCACTCCCAGGAATTATTTAAATAAAGCACTGCGAGCATATCACGCTTCGACATTTCGGCAAGCAGATAATCTAATCCAGCAAAAATCGTATCATTGTAGACACCCGGAGCCACCTGAAGAGTTGGCTCCACCTTAGCCGATACCCCCCTTTCACCATCAGATCCAACCAGGATACGTAAGTTGTCAATGCCAAGACTCTTCAGTGAATCCAACTCACGACACAAACGCTGACGATTTCCTCCCTGACCTTCTGAGCCAAGAATGGCACCGTACCAGAAATTTGTTCCGACATAATAATACGGTTTCCCATTTCGGAGAAAATGTCCGTTCTCTACGCGTACAAAATTGCTTCCCTCTTGATTTTTTGATGGCGTGGTACACGAAACAGCAACCAGCACCAACACCAGCGATACAATTAAATTTAGCTTTCTCATATCTATTAGATTTATTTTCATCAATGCAAATTTAAGGGGAAACAACACACAAAGATGATATAATTTTATCCAATAATTTACATTTGTCCCCTTCCCTTTTTCCAGGCTCACACAACCTGATTTATACAAGTAAAGGCGCTGGTTACTTCACAATAACCAACACCTTTGCCCATTATCCTTACAATATTTACCTTTAAATACTAACCATACAATAAAAAATAAACTTTAACTTCGAATATATTTTATACGGTCTGAAAAACAGACAAGCAACGACATCACCGGCAAATACTACTTAGCCAGCAACGCATGCTTTACAACATGCCCCCACTCTTTGATATCTTTATCTGCCCATCCGGCGTCCGGTGCCGAAGGATAAAGCATGGAGCAAGTTTCATCCTTATCCGCAATCGACCAGGCAGCCCAACTGACAGCATGTTTTTTCATCCACGACAACCACAGATTCCATTCCTTCATATCAATTTCACCGTTGCCGTCTGCTTCCATCCCGGCACATTCCGAAACAAAAACAGGCAATCCTTTCTTCAAAGCATAATCGGCACGTTCACGTAACCACTCTTTATGAGAAGCCGCATAGAAATGTAATGTATACATTATATTCGATACATTCTGAATCGGATTGTCTGCTGCCAGATGTATATCCTGATCCCAATGAGGAGTACCGACTAAAATCAAAGCTTCGCTATCGACGGCACGGATACAACCGATAACCTCTTCCGCGTATTTTTTCACCTTTTTCCAAGAATCTTTTACAGGTTCATTAAAGACCTCGTATATTACATTCGGAACACCCTTATACCGGGAAGCCATCTCCCTGAAAAAAGCCTTAGCTTCTTCGGTCCGTAAGCCATGGCTATGCCAGTCTACTATCACATACATATCATTTTCAATAGCGGCGTCTACCACTGTAGTCATACACTCCAAGGCTTTCTGACGATTTGTAAGATAAGCTCCCTCCGGTTCTACGCCCATTGCAGCACGCAGCAACGTACAATGCCATTGTTCTTTCAATTCCTTTACTGCAAAAGAATTATAAAAACGTGGCCACCAGTTATGCCATCCCAGACTGACACCTTTCAAGACAACGGTATCTCCTTGTTCATTTACCAGGGAAGTTCCTTTAACCGACAAACGATCGACCGCTGCACATACGGAAACATTGACACATAATAATACGGCACACAGCGCCAGACAAATCCTAAACGAAGAAGTCCTTTTTCTTATTTTCATCCGATTCATAGCATTTCAGTTTGAAGATGTTCTATCCCGATTAACTGATAGCAAAGTTAAGTTACAATTAAATGAAAAAGCAATACAATCTTATCATATTTTATTCATCTACGTAAAAAACAAAAAGTTTCAAATCCCATACAAACTCTAACGAAACGATAATCCTCCCCCCCTCAAATGATAATTACACAAAAACGGCTTTCTCCTTTATGTCTTGTTGCAAAACAAAAGAGAAAGCCGCTTCCGTCAAAGATTCACCTTTATTATATAATAGTGCGCTTCTTCCGATAGTTATCTCTGAACTCCTTAGGAGAACAGTTTTTCTTCTTCTTGAATATACGATTGAAGTTCGACAAATTATTAAATCCACATTCATAGCAGATTTCCGCAATCGCCATCGTAGAATCCACCAGTAAACGGGTAGCATGTCCCAAACGCAGATCGATAATGTAATCCGACAGGTTCTTTCCGGTACGCAACTTGAAGAAACGGCTGAAAGAAACTTCTGTCATACCTACCATATCAGCAAGCACTCCCAGTCTGATTTCTTCCTGATAATGCTTCCCAATGTAATCCTGCACCTTTTGTACTCGCCTGCTGTCAGAATGGACTTCTATTTTTGCGAATGAAGAGCTCGACAACGTACGTGCCTGATCAGTAAAAAGGGAAAGTTCATACAATAAAGTCAGGAAGTGCACTACCGCATAAAAGCCTTTCATCTCAGGAAGCTTGTCGATAAGCGAATACACTTTCATCACCGCATCTATCGGAAAGCACAATCCATACTGCGCCTTGTCCAGCATCTTACGAATCATATCGAACTGATTGGTTTCTATCAGTCCGCTCATAAAAGAAGGGACAAACTGAATGGTTATCTCTCTGATATCCGACGACGTGCAGGTATTCTGTTCCCATACATGCTCCAGATCAGGACTTGTAATCAGCACCAAATCATAATCGCCTATTACTTCAGCAGAATCACCGACAACACGACGCACACCCGAGGCATGCTCCACAAAATTCAGTTCGAACTCCCGATGCGAATGCATCGGATAGGTAAACTCTTTTTTATGCCTGTCGGCTATATAAAAGCAATCCTTATCCGACAAAGGAGTTATTTCACGTATGAAATTCTCATTGACTTGTTTTTCCATAGCACTCATCTTTCTTCAGTCACAAAGATACGAAATAAAATGATAGTTCAAAGAATACAAGAAAAATCTCAGAAAAGCAGCCAGAAAAAGTTATCGAATCCAGAAATATTCATGAAAAGACCTTCCGAAAAACCTGCTGAACTTTTCTGAAAATTTGTACAAAAACTTAGAAAATTTGTACAAAAAATTATCGACACTCCTCGAGAAATATTTTTTTCATTACGGCCTATCTACAAGAATAAGATAAAACCATATCAGTCTGTTCACCAAATAACCCCTATTTTTGCATATAAAATGAACGAATGTATAAATCTACTATCAAAAAATGAAAAGCATGAAAGTAAAAAACAAAATTTACCTGCTGGCAAGTTGTACTTTACTTGCCGGAAACATGTGGGCACAGAACATCTGCATTTCTACTCCCCAAACATCACTCGTGCTGAACGCACCGACTGGCGGAGAACTGAAATATCTTTACTATGGAAGCAAACTGAGCGAAACAGATTTGCAAAACATCAACGAAGCAAAGAATTGCGATCATACAGCTTATCCGGTATATGGAATGAACTGCCCAAGTGAAACAGCATTGTCCGTCAGGCATGCAGACGGAAACATGTCAACCCAAATGGAAATTGTCGGTGTCGATACGGATAAAGATGCTCAGAGTACCCTCACCACTGTCCGCCTGAAAGACAAAGTCTATCCTTTTTATATAAATGTATGCTACAAAGCTTACACAAATGTCGACATGATAGAAACGTGGACGGAAATAAGTCACTCCGAAAAAAAGCCGGTTTGCCTGACTCTGTTTGCATCGGCCTACCTGCCTATCCGCCGAGGAAACGTATGGCTTTCGCACCTTTCCGGATCATGGGCCAACGAAGGACAACTTACACAAGAACCTCTTCAACCGGGCATGACAATCATCAAGAACAAAGATGGAGCGCGTAACTCGCATACCTCACATGCCGAAGTGATGTTCTCACTCGATGGAACGCCACAGGAAAATAGAGGTAGGGTTATCGGAGCAGCACTTTGCTACACAGGCAATTATAAATTGAGAATCGATACCGACGACAGCGACTATCATCAGTTCTATGCGGGCATCAACGAAGAGAACTCGTCGTACACACTTTCTAAGAAAGAAATATTCCGTACACCTGCCGTTGCCTTAACCTACACCGACGAAGGTCTGAGCGGAGCGAGCCGCAATTTCCATAAATGGGGAAGAATGTACAAACTGGCTCATGGGAACAAGGTACGCGATATTCTGCTGAATAGCTGGGAAGGAGTATATTTCGACATCAACCAGCAGGGCATGGACCAGATGATGGGCGACATTGCTTCGATGGGTGGTGAACTTTTTGTGATGGACGACGGCTGGTTTGGCGACAAATATCCGCGCAAGAACGACAGTTCTTCACTGGGCGACTGGGTGGTAGACAAGAACAAACTTCCCGAAGGTATCGAGGGGTTGGTAAGAGATGCCAAGAAGCACGGCATCAAATTCGGTATCTGGATTGAACCGGAAATGGCGAACACTACCAGCGAACTGTATGAAAAGCATCCGGAATGGATACTGAAAGCTCCGCAGCGTGATCCGGTTCTGGGACGTGGAGGCACGCAGGTGGTACTCGATCTTGCCAATCCGGAGGTACAGGATTTCGTATTCAAGGTAGTAGACGACCTGATGACACAGCATCCCGACCTCGCTTATATTAAGTGGGATGCCAATATGCCTATCATGAATCACGGCTCCAACTATCTGACAGCCGACAATCAGAGTCACATGTATATTGAATATCACCGGGGATTCGAGAAAGTATGCCAGCGTATCCGCGCCAAATATCCGGACTTAATCATTCAGGCTTGTGCCAGTGGCGGCGGTCGCGCCAACTACGGCTACCTGCCTTATTTCGATGAATTCTGGGTAAGCGACAATACAGATGCCCTGCAACGTGTATACATGCAGTGGGGAACCTCTTATTTCTTCCCTGCTATCGCCATGGCTTCGCACATCAGTGCGGCACCCAATCACCAGACTTTCCGTACCATTCCACTGAAGTACCGCATCGATGTGGCGATGAGCGGACGACTGGGCATGGAAATCCAGCCTAAAAACATGACCGACGAGGAAAAGGATTTGTGCCGCAAGGCTATCGCCGACTACAAAAAGATTCGTCCTATCGTACAACTGGGAGATATCTATCGCCTGGTTTCTCCTTACGACCATCAAGGAGTAGCTTCATTGATGTACACCAGTCCTGAAAAGGACAAGGCAGTGTTCTACTGGTGGAAGACCGAACATTTCGTCAACCAGCACTTGCCTCGTGTTACAATGGCGGGACTCGACCCTGAAAAGACCTACCGCATTACGGAATTGAACCGGATAGACAGCCAACCACTTGCCTTCGAAGGGAAGACATATAGTGGAGCTTACCTGATGAAAAACGGTCTGGAAATACCTTATAACCATATTGTAGACTATCACAAACAGAACGATTACTCCAGCCGCGTATTATATCTGGAGGAAGTGAAGTAAGTTTCTCCAAAGGTTCCTTGATTATCAATGACAAAGAAACAATATTCCAACAATTATCATGACACTTATAAAGTCTGAAGTTAACAAATAATATTATGACACCTTCTATCTATTCACCTGCTTCAGAGCGGTATAACTGCAACATGCAATACCGCCGCTGTGGAAAAAGTGGTATTCTTCTACCCGAAATATCCTTGGGACTCTGGCATAATTTTGGCGACGTGAATACTTTTTCAAATTCACAGGCCATGGCACACTATGCTTTCGATCACGGTATCACACATTTCGATTTAGCCAACAATTACGGCCCTTCCTATGGTTCTGCCGAAGAAACCTTCGGGCTCCTTATGAAAAAATCGTTCATGCCTTACCGCGACGAACTTTTCATATCTACCAAAGCCGGACACGATATGTGGCCCGGTCCTTATGGAGAATGGAATTCTCGCAAGAATCTGATGGCCAGCCTCAACCAAAGTCTCAAGCGAATGAATCTGGATTACGTAGATATTTTCTACAGCCATCGTTACGACCCCAATACACCACTTGAAGAAACAATGCAGACTCTCGTAGATATTGTACGCCAAGGAAAAGCACTTTATGTGGGAATATCCAAATATCCCAAGGAAGCTGCTGATAAAGCTTACCGTTATCTCGAAGAGCGCGATGTACATTGTCTGCTTTATCAGGGACGTTACAACCTTTTCAACCGCGAACCTGAACAAGAAGGCATTTTACAACAGGCTTATCAAAACGGAACAGGCTTCATAGCTTTCTCTCCATTGGCGCAAGGACTACTTACCGACCGGTATCTGAACGGAATTCCCGAAGGATCACGTATGTCGCACAACGGCTCCCTGAAAAAAAAATCATTGACCGAACAGATGCAGCAACGCATCAGATTGCTGAACGAAATAGCCTGTCGCCGCGGACAGACTCTGGCAGAAATGGCCCTGGCATGGTTACTAAAAGACGAATCTGTAACTTCAGTCATCATCGGTTCCAGTTCGGTAGAGCAACTGTCCAACAATCTGAAAGCACTGAACAACACCAGATTCACTACAGAAGAGCTGGAAGAAATAAACCATATCTGCCTGAGGTAAACAACAATTGAACGACATATATACATAGATAAACTTTAAAAGATAAAAAATGAAAAACTTATCATTCAAAAGATATCTGCCCGGCATTCTGTTATTTACAGGAATCTTTACTGCTTCGGCCCAACAATATCAACTTAATTCACCCAATGGCAAATTGCTTCTCACGGTAAATGCGGAACAAAACCTCAACTGGCAAATAGAGCACGATGGCACTACCGTACTGCAACCTTCGGCTATTGCTCTCGAAGGAAAGGATGAAAAAGGAAAGACTCTTATTCACATGGGGAATGACATTAAAGTAATAAACGAAAGCCGAAAATCAGTCAATACCTCTTTTCAGACTCCATTTTATAAAAAAGCAGAGGTAAAGGACATATACAATCAGCTTATTCTGAAATGTCGCGGAGGTTACAGTATTGAATTCCGCGCTTATGACAATGGAGCTGCCTATCGCCTTATATCAGAGATACGAAAACCTTACCGGGTTACCAGCGAAACAGCCGAATTCAACTTTGATAAAGACTATAAAGCGCTGGTACCTTACGTCAATGACCAGAGAAGCGGAGAACGTTACTGTTTTTCATTCGAATCATTTTATACACCAGTCCGACTCTCGGAAATGCCAGACGATTCTCTGTCCATTAATCCACTGATGGTGGAACTGGAAAACGGAAAGAAAGCGGTTATCATGGATGCTGGAGTAGAGAATTATCCAGGAATGTTTCTGAGTGTAAATACACAAAACCGACAAGGCGTACAAGCGAAGTTTGCCCCTTACCCTCTAAAAGAAACAATTGGAGGATATAATTGTTTGAATCTTATTCCTACTCGACGTGCTGATTATATTGCCCGAATCGAAAATCACTTCAGTCTGCCTTGGCGCGTGGTACTGGTAACCGACAAAGATACTCAACTCCTTGATAACGATATAGCACAATGTCTGGCACCAGAATGCCGAATCACTGATACTTCATGGATAAAACCGGGAAAATCAGCCTGGGAATGGTGGAACGCATGCAACCTGACTGGAGTAAGTTTTAAATCGGGAATAAACACAGCAACCTACAAGGCTTATATCGACTTTGCTGCAGCCAATCGTCTGGAATACATCATTATCGATGAAGGCTGGAGTGGAAATGAATCGCTTACGCAAGATTTGAATCCCGACATCGACCTGAAAGAGCTGATAGCCTATTCCAATGCCAATAATGTAGGTATTATTCTGTGGTCCAGCTGGAGAAATGCTATGAAAGACACTGAGAAGAACTTTGCCTACTACGAAGCAATGGGTATAAAAGGCTTCAAGATTGATTTCTTCGACCGTGACGACCAACCACTTATGAAATCAGTTTATGACATAGCCGCATGTGCCGCTCGCCACAAGTTAGTGCTCGACTTGCACGGATTACGTCCTACCGGAGTACAGCGCGCTTACCCCAATATTCTAAACTTTGAAGGAGTAAAGGGACTGGAAAATGCAAAATGGGAACCAATCATAAACGGCGCACCACTCAACGACTTTCCACGCTACGCAGTGACAGCTCCGTATCTGCGTATGCTTGTGGGGCCAATGGACTATACACCAGGAGCTATGATGAATGCCAGCCGCAGTGAATTCCGTACCAGCAATGACCGCCCCATGAGTATGGGAACGCGCGTACATCAAATGGCCATGTACACTATATTCGAAGCACCACTCCAAATGCTGGCCGACAGCCCAAGCCGCTACATGAAAGAAAAGGAATGTACCGACTTCATAGCACAGGTTCCCACCACATTCGATGAAACCATAGCACTGACAGGAACGGTAGGAGAATACATCGTACTGGCTCGACGCAAAGGCAATGTATGGTATGTAGCCGCCATGACTAACTGGACACCACGAAATTATACACTCGACTTTTCTTTTTTGGGAAAAGGTTCTTATCAGGCCGAGATATTTGCCGATGGCATAAATGCAGACCGTGAGGCTACCGACTACAAGAAAACAGTCCGGACCATCTCAGCATCCGACAAACTGGAAATCCAGATGGCTTCCGGAGGAGGATGGACTGCACGAATCACTGCGAGATAAAAAGCGAAAAAGCCCTAATAAATGGAATGTACCGAAAACAAATAAGGAATTACAGATTCAGAACAAAGCCTGTCCAAATCACTCTAAAGTGTACTTACGCAATAGAAAATTTGGACAGGCTTTATTTTTAAGAAACAATAAATTGTTCTGTCCAATAAAAAAATGGTTCATAAATAAAGAAGTCAGACTCCCTTTCATGAACCATTTTGTCCTTAATTATTAAATAAGATATAACTCAAAATACTCCTTATTCCCAGTCGTCTGTACGGAACGGATACAAAGGCAATTCACGCAGATTGGCTACATTTCCCGGCTGGAAGTCACGGAAACAATAACGTACGGCAACCGGCTGTGCTACCTTATCACAGGTAACTTTAATCTGCAAGTTATTGAAGACTTCTGCCTTTGCCGGATAAAAGACCTTATCACTTCCGGCTACTTCAAAACCTTCCATGCCCGACAAGCGGTTAAAGCCTTCTTCTGCATGGTCGAACGACAAGATAACGGCACCGTCTTTTACTTCCATCGACTTATAAACCGGTCCGTAAGCTTCTATGCCCGGCACATGATACGTCTTGCTCAACGCCATATAAGCCAGACGTTTTCCTACATCTGACTTGTTCTTGGGATGAACATTCTTTATTTCATAAGGCTGTACCAGATCGTTTGTCGAAATCATTCCACTATTCGGGATGATGGACTGCGCCTTGAACTGTGCTTCACGCAGGTATGCGCTTGCAGTTGTTTCCGTAGAGTTGAAAGGAGCAATCTCTACATAATAGAACGGCAGTTCACCCAGTCCCCATTCTTTACGCCAAAGTTCCACCATGGTCTTCAAGCGTTCGGCATACGTCTTGTGCTTGCCCACGTTCGATTCTCCCTGATACCACAAGAACCCTTTAATGGTATAATTCTGCAAAGGCTTCAGCATGCCGTTGTACATCAGTGTCGGGCTCAGGTAATGCCACCAGTCGTGTCCGTCTTCCTTACGGATATCACGCTTCAAGTCGATATCGGGATACTGCGAAACAATCTCACGGGGCAACCATCCTTCTACCATCGAACCACCCCAGCTACAATTGATGATACCGATTGGAATATCCAGTACCTGATTCATCATCATGGCAAAATTGAAGGCTGTTGCACTAAAGGCAGGAGCATTTTCCGGATTGCTCACCTTCCAGCTTCCCTTACATTCGTCGACAGGCTGCAACTGTCCGTTCTTTTCGACTGTAGCCACACGGATTCCTTTCCACTTCGATGCTGTAGCTATCGTTTCATTGGCTCCGGCTATCGGACAATTCCAGAAACCACGTAGAGGCATTTCCATATTCGATTGTCCGGAACAGAACCAAACCTCCCCTACCAGCACGTTGTTCAGTTTCACTTCCTCCCCATCGGAGATAGAAATCGTATAGGTCTGATAGCTTGCAGTAGGTGTCTGAATCTTAGCTATCCACTTGCCATCGGCTCCGGCTTTCACCTTATAGGCTTCATTATTCCACGACGGACGGATAGTTACTTCGGCATTTGCATCAGCTTTTCCCCACAGACAAGCTTCCGTCTGCTGCTGCAATACCATATTGTCACTCATAATATCGGGTAAAGTGACCTTTGCCCACGCACCAGCCTGCATCATCAACAAGCAAGCACTTACAATCCATTTCTTCATTTTCATAATATTTTAAAGTCCACTATTCATTACCACTTCATGAGTTTCTTAAGATAAGCAGTCAGCTCAGACGCCATTTTCTGCTGCTGCCGCATAGATGGATGATAACTGGCCCCCATTCCCAATGAACCTGTTTGCGGTGACATATCGAAACGATATACTTCTTTATCTCCGTCTTTGTTCATTTCGTCGGCAACCGTATCCATGGCTTTCTTTAAATCACTCAGTGCTTTGCTGTCCGTCATAGACCCGCTCAACAAAACCAACTTGGCTTTTGGATAAATAGAACGGAGTTTTTTCATAAAACGACGATACCCATCGGTCAGCAAATCCATGTCATAATCATTCAAACTGATATCGTTTGTTCCCAAGTTGATGCACACTACATCGGGAGTATACAGAGCATGGTTCCACAGTTCGGTAGAATCTGTGAAAAGTACCTGTTCGTACATGGCAGGCATACAGTCTTTGCTACCCGAACGAGGTCCGGCATAATTACGATATATCCCTATTCCTGAACGAGCCACTACAAGATGTTGTGCTTTCAGTGCCCGTGCTGTACGAGCCGCATAGGTATAAAAATGATTTTCGGTGTCATAAGTAAACGGATCCTTCGGGTTCTCCGATTCTACTCCATACCCGCAAGTGATGGAGTTTCCGATAAATTCAATCCGACGTTCAGGCAACACCGGAGCCTCTCCAAGCTGACATCCGTTGTCCAGATAAAAACCTTTAAATGCAGGTTTCAATTCATATCCCTCTATAGCATACATAATCCGTACGCTATGAAGCCCTTCGGGAAGTCCTTCTGCCAAGGTCTGTATCGAATCGTTCTCTGAAAAATTGATTCGGTACGGCAAATTATCATCAATCTCCACCATGAAAGCTCCACTTCCGGGCTTCACTTTCATCTGCAGAGAAGTCCCTTCAAAATTGGCAAAAATGCTGACTCCCGGATAAGTAAAACGGACTGTATGGGGAATGGTTTTACTGATTCTCCCCATATAAACAATATGTGAATCATCGGAAGAAATAAATTCTTTATCTCCCTGACGAGTTTCTGCAGAAACAGGAAAAGATAATCCGGCTATTATACCAAATACAAATAAACCGGACAGACAGTTCTTATTTTTCATATATCATAGTATTTTTTGCAAATATAGTATATCTACACGAAGAAGGGTTGATACTTTTTTATCAAAAATCAGCGTTTTTACATAAGTTTTTTCCAAAAAAGGTTCTCTTAACTTTAACAAATCATGTAGATAGCCCCCAAATCCACACAATTCGTTCACAAGAAATCTTCCAAAATATTTGATTACGCCAATGATTAATCCTACCTTTGCACGCACATAACGAAAAAGCGTTTTGTAATCCTCATCGGAGGGCAAGAAAAAGCCGGATAAGATGACTGGGTAAAACCAATCAACTTATCCGGCTTTTTTAATTTATCAAATCAGAGTGTTTATCAGAAAAATATGAAAGAGCTTGATCTGACACAAGGAAATGTTTCAAAAGTACTGTTCCAATTTGCCGTACCTTATCTATTGGCCAATGTATTGCAAGCCTTATACGGTGGTGCCGATTTATTTGTCGTAGGACAATTTGACGACGCGGCAAGCGTAGCCGGAGTAGCAATAGGCAGTCAGGTGATGCAAACCATTACAGGTATCATCCTTGGACTGACTACCGGAGTGACTGTTCTCATCGGCATAGCTACCGGAGCACGCAATTACAAAGAATCAGCTTCCATTATAGGTTCGTCGGTATGGTTGTTTGCCATCACAGGAATCCTGCTCACACTATTGATGACTATCCTGCATAATCCCATAGCCCGCATCATGCATACCCCGGCCGAAGCCATGCACGATACAGAAATGTATCTACTAATCTGCTCACTGGGCATCCCTTTTATTATAGGTTATAACGTTGTCTGCGGAATTCTACGCGGACTCGGCGATTCTCGCACACCACTTTATTTCGTAGCATTGGCCTGTATGGTCAATGTTATACTCGACTTTGCTCTGGTAGGAGGTCTGCACATGCGGGCAGCAGGAGCAGCAATCGCCACCATCTCCTCGCAAGGAATCAGTTTCCTGACTGCCCTATGGTTCCTGCATCGCCGAGGTTTCAGCTTTCCATTTACCCGACGTGACATCCGCCTGAACGGAAATCTGTCACAACGAGTCGTATTGCTGGGAGCTCCCATCGCCCTGCAAGATGCACTAATCAACATTTCCTTCCTGATTATTACAGTCATTGTCAATCAAATGGGTGTCATCGCATCGGCAGCATTAGGGGTAGTCGAAAAAATCATCGTGTTTGCCATGTTGCCTCCCGTAGCCATTTCATCAGCCGTTGCCGCCATGACTGCACAAAATTATGGTGCCGGCCTTATCCATCGTATGAACCAATGCCTGCGTTCAGGTATCGCAATGGCATTAGTCTTCGGTATTTCAGTATGTGCCTACTCACAATTTCTGCCGGAAACTCTTGTAAGAATCTTTACAGACGATGAATCCGTAGTCGCCATGGGAGCAACCTATTTGCGGGGATACAGCATCGACTGTATCATCGTCAGTTTCGTGTTTTGCATAAATTCTTATTTCAGCGGACAAGGCAACTCATGGTTCCCGATGATTCACAGTCTTATAGCTACATTTCTCTTCCGTATACCTCTATCGTGGGCCTTCAGTCATATCGATCCGACAAGCCTTTTCTGGATGGGATATGCCCCGCCACTCTCCACAACGGTATCGTTACTGATATGTTTGGGATATCTCTTGTGGTGGAAGAAAAAATTAAAACAAAAACAATCACCGCTCAAACAATAATACTATTTTTCAATGTTTTAAATGAACAATTAATGTACTTTCTACGTATATAAAATAAGAATCAAAGGAAAACCATTTTATGAATATGAAGAAATTCAGCACAACCATTACTATATTTTTCAGTTCTCTGTTCTTCCTGAACTCGTGTAACCAGACAGAGGATGTTTTAATCAGTCAAGACAATTGTTTTTCGTTAAGCTGCTTTCAGACGGGATGGACAGAAGATAGCTCCAGGAGACAAACACGTGTCGTGACAGACAGTGAAGGAAAAGGTTCCTTTGTAGAAAATGACTGCATTGAAATTCAAATCAAGTCTGAAGCAAAAACCACCACAACTCAGCTAACTTATGCTGGCGGACAATGGACTCCCAATCTGCAACGCAGTGACTATGGAAAAGGAGAGCTTCACCTCACGGGTATTTTCCCCATACTTTCACAGTATGAAGGCGATGTATCAGCAAGAAAAATCAGCTTGCCTGTCCAACAGCATGATAAACAAAATTATGCAGCAGCAGATATTTTATTCGGAAGCACCACCGTCGATGCCAGCAGTACTTCTGCCGTCATGCAATTTCGCCATGCACTGCACCGGATTTTTATAAACTTGAAAGGGTCTGTACCTGATGATCTGAAAATAGAAATACGAAGTCGTACTGAAGGAAATATTTCTATCGCAAGCGGAAATGTAACTTTAACAGAAGAGGCAGAACCGACTTATACATGGATTACTCCTCAACAAGAAACGTCGAATATCTACACAGCAATCATTCTTCCTCAAGAAGCAGAGGCATATCGTAACGGCGACGGACTTATCCGCCTGACAAGTGAGGGGAAAAGTGTAACATATCCACTCAATTCTGATATCGAAAGTTTCTCTCCCGGCATGCAGACAACTTTCAACCTGACACTAAAGTCTGATGAAACAGGAGGAAGTGCCGACATGGATTTCTGCAACCAAACTTATTGGGTATACGGAATTACATCCCCAAACTTCCCCGGCAAGGAAAATATTCAATCGTATACCGTAGACGTAAGCTCTTTCCC
>HF993291.1:30970-52887 GCA_000436795.1 Bacteroides sp. CAG:1076 | reverse complement strand
TCCCTGAAGGAGAATGGATGAGATACGCTTACGAAAAGCTGGGACTTCCAAATGAAGAAAACTACCTGACCTGGAAGGAGGGCTGTGGATGGTACGATTGTAACAAGACATTCCAGTATATCGGCGACAGAAATATGTGCTGGGCTGCAACAGCTTCCAACCTTATTCACTGGTGGCTGGAGCACAACCGAAAATACATCGAAGCATACGAAGCTAAATATGGAGGGGATCCTTGCCCTATGGGATATCGTAAAATGACAGAAAAAGACCAGAATCATAGCGAAGTCTTTAATTTTTTCAAAGCTTCTTTTCCTAATCAAGGAAGCTGGGATACAGGAGGCGTAAACTGGTTTATCAACGGAAACAAGCAGAACCTGACATATTGCTACAATGAAAATTTTGAAGGATTCTTCTCTAAAGTATTTTCCAAAAGTGATGCAGTTGCAACCGAAACCCGTAACTTATCGAAGGAAAATTTTAATTTATGGATGAAAAATGCTTTTCGTACCAACAAGGCTATTGGATTCTCGGCTAACGGTTTTGTCGGTCCTAATGGCAGCCGACATTCAATGACTATCTGGGGAGCCGAATTCGATGCTGAAGGCAACGTAGCATTTTTATATTTCTGTGACAATAACTATGGAGAAGAAGAACCTAATCATGCTTCCATGAGAAGATTTAAGGTAAAATACAAAGAAAATACAACTCAGGGAACGTATCTTACTCCGCTGGATTATAATGACGGTACTCAACCCAAGGCACAAGCCGTGATTGGGTCGCTTACCCTCGTCGATCTACGACTCGATATCTGGAAGGCAGCCTTCCCTGACGTAAAATAGAGGAGAATTGACCGCTATAACAACATATCCGCCATTGATGGTTTCTATTGACCTCAATGGCGGATACTGTTTTTATATAGAACTTCATCGATGAAGTTCATACTTTATAAATTACGATCAAGCAAAAGAGCCAGCGGATAAATATACTTATTATAAATCTTTAGTTTTTCCAAATCTACCCTATTGCCAGCATAAGGATTATTAGCCTCATTATAAAAAAAGATGTCGGTCACATCTCCATTCCGAACAATACGGTCGCCCAACTGAGGTATATCCTCTACATCAAAGTTTTCCAAAGGGAGCATATCTACTCGGCAGGGTATGTCATTACCCAGCAAATTCATGTTATGATTGAAAAGGACAAAACCTCTTCGCTTGAAGTCCAGACGTATACCGTAAGGACGTCCCGTCAAAAAAGCGTCGGCCGCTTTTACCATATAATTTTCCATATTTGCTTTGCTATTCAAAAGGCAGTGCAAAATTAGGACTTTTTCGAATAAACCAAAAACAAGCTAACATATTTTTACGAACAAAGAGACGTTAAAATCTCACACCGCACAAACATTAGATTGTTCATATGCAGTAATGCAGCATCACCTTAAAAATGAGAATAAAAGCTATCGAATATATCTTGACACGGACGTGATACGGCCTCATCACAAACGTGACGATACCAAAACACGAAGGTGTCAATATCTCATCACGAACGTGTCAAGCTAAAAACAAAACCTACTTCTACTTAAAATCATTTCTATATTTTTCACTACATACCGTTACAATAATCAGACGTCAATTTTTCTGTAACGATTTGGTAACGGAACTTTGTCCGAAGTGGGCTGTTTGATGTCCTTGGATTGGCACTTACAAGACATAAAAAAAGTCCACAATTCATTGAAATTGTGGACTTTGTCGCTTTCAGGCTCTCAGTTGTCCTTGAGCCTCAGCGGTGCGTACGGGACTCGAACCCGTGACCCCATGCGTGACAGGCATGTATTCTAACCAACTGAACTAACGCACCATTAAATTTTTGTTTTTATTGCTTTCTCTCTCGATTGCGGATGCAAAGGTACAACTTTTTTCTTAACTTGCAATAGCCCGCATTCAAATTCTTCATTTTCCATTATTATATTTTTTACATAAAGGTTAAATATCACACACCTTTTTAGAAAGACTTGTTACACACAAAGCTTATTAACGAACTTTCTGTTATAAATAATAGGAAGTTCACAATAATTCGTTACTTTTGCAAAAACTACAAATTAAACAAAAAAGGATGAATGTAGCTATTATAAAATACAATGCCGGCAATATCTTCTCTGTCGACTATGCATTGCGTCGCTTGGGGATAGAGCCCATTATTACTGCAGATAAAGAAATTCTACAAAAAGCAGATAAGATAATCTTCCCAGGCGTAGGAGAAGCCCGAAACACTATGCATTATCTAAAGGAGAACCAACTCGATATTCTCATTAAAGACTTGAAGCAACCCGTATTAGGTATTTGCCTGGGCATGCAGCTTATGTGTAGCCACTCTGAAGAGGGAGATGTAGACTGTTTGGGCATATTCGATGCAGAAGTAAAACGCTTCCATTCTTTGCAGCATGAAGACAAGGTCCCTCACATGGGATGGAATACCATTACTCACCTCCAGAGTAAATTATTCGAAGGCTTAGGCAATGAGGAATTTGTCTACTTTGTGCATAGTTATTACGTTCCTTTAAACGAATGTACCGCAGCCCAGACCGACTATATTCTGCCTTACAGTTCGGCATTGCACAAAGATAATTTTTATGCCACACAATTTCATCCTGAAAAAAGCGGGAAAAACGGAGAAAAAATTCTTTCTAATTTTCTCGATTTATAAACATACCTCAACCGATATTTAGCATATTATGATAGAATTCATTCCAGCCATCGATATTATTGATGGGAAATGTGTACGCCTTTCACAAGGCAAATACGATTCTCAAAAGGTATACAATGAGAATCCTGTGGAAGTTGCCAAGGAATTTGAAGCATACGGAATCAGCCGTTTGCATGTAGTCGATTTGGATGGAGCAGCTTCACATCATGTTGTAAATTATCGTGTACTCGATAGAATAGCCAGTCAGACCTCATTGATAATCGACTTTGGGGGAGGCGTAAAAAGTGATGAAGATTTAGCGATTGCTTTCGAAAACGGAGCCCAGATGGTCACATTGGGAAGCATTGCCGTAAAACAGCCGGAAACACTCTGCCAATGGCTGGACAAATACGGTAATGAAAAAATCATTCTCGGAGCCGACGTAAAAGACAAAAAAATAGCAATCAGCGGATGGAAAGAAGAAAGCTCGCAAGAGTTAATGCCATTTTTGGACTACTATATTAAGAGAGGAATAACTAAAGTTCTCTGTACCGATATCAGTCGGGACGGAATGCTGGAAGGGCCTTCCACCCCACTCTATAAAGACATTATGGCAACCTATCCTGAGTTGCACCTGATAGCAAGTGGAGGCGTAAGCAGTCTTGATGATATTTTGAAGCTTCACGAAGCGGGTATTCCTGCTGTTGTCGTGGGAAAAGCTTTGTACGAAGGTAAAATATCACTCAGAGAACTAAGCCGTTATATTTAAATAAAAGACAATAATATCATGTTAGCAAAACGTATCATTCCATGCCTGGACATTAAAGACGGACAGACTGTAAAAGGAACGAACTTTGTCAACCTCCGCCAAGCGGGCGATCCGGTGGAATTAGGCAAAGCATACAGTGAGCAAGGCGCAGACGAACTGGTATATCTGGATATAACCGCCAGCTACGAAGGCCGTAAAACGTTTACGGAATTGGTGAAGCGCATCGCGGCTCATATAAACATTCCTTTCACCGTAGGAGGAGGTATCCATGAACTGAATGATGTAGACCGCCTGCTCAATGCCGGAGCTGACAAGGTTTCCATTAACTCTTCGGCCATCCGCAACCCACAACTGATAGACGATATTGCGGCTCACTTCGGTTCGCAAGTATGTGTCGTCGCCATTGATGCCCGACAGACTGCAAACGGATGGAAATGCTATCTGAATGGTGGCAGAAAAGAGACCGACAAAGATCTCTTTGACTGGGCGCACGAAGCAAATGAACGCGGAGCTGGTGAGATATTGTTTACAAGCATGGATCACGATGGCGTGAAAAACGGCTATGCCAATGAAGCTTTGTCACGGCTCAGTGATATGCTGACAATTCCCGTCATCGCCTCGGGAGGTGCAGGATGTAAGGAGCATTTTAAAGATGCTTTCATAAAAGGGAAAGCCGATGCAGCACTGGCAGCCAGTGTTTTTCACTTTGGAGAAATTTCCATTCCCGAATTAAAATCATACCTTTGCAAAGAAGGAATTAATGTCAGACTTTAAAACAACAAATTAAATAATATAATATGGAATTAGATTTTGGTAAGATGAACGGACTTATCCCCGCCATCATTCAAGATAACTACACTCAAAAAGTATTGATGCTGGGCTTCATGAACGAAGAAGCTTACAACAAAACAGTAGAAACAGGTAAAGTAACTTTCTTCAGCCGTACCAAAAATCGTCTGTGGACTAAGGGAGAAGAAAGCGGTAACTTCTTGTATGTTGTTTCCATTGCCTCCGACTGTGACAACGACACGTTACTGATAAAGGCTAATCCAGCTGGTCCGGTATGTCACACCGGAGCTGATACCTGTTGGGGAGAAAAGAATGAACAAGATATCATGTTCCTGAAAGAATTACAAGATTTCATCGACAAACGTCATGAAGAGATGCCAGAAAAATCATACACTACCAGTTTGTTCAAATCCGGTGTCAATAAAATGGCGCAGAAAGTCGGCGAAGAAGCCGTAGAAACCGTAATAGAAGCATGTAACGGTACCGATGAACGCTTGATTTATGAAGGAGCAGATTTACTGTATCACCTTATCGTGCTACTTACATCAAAAGGCTACCGCATTGAAGATCTGGCACGTGAATTAAAAGAGCGTCATAGCGAAAACTGGAAGAAGCATTAATCTATATGGAAGAACAACCACTTATCCTTTATAAAGGAGTAGATATCAATCAGCAAGAATTGGGTGTCCTGAACGATGTAAATTTCGAGCTGAAAAAGGGAGAGTTCGTCTACTTGATAGGTAAAGTAGGAAGTGGAAAATCAACCTTTCTGAAAACCATCTATGGCGAACTTGAGATATGCGGAGGAGAAGCTTACGTCTTAGGATACGACATGCGTACCATCAAACAAAAGGATGTTGCCGGATTACGAAGGAAATTAGGCATTGTCTTTCAGGATTTCCAGCTCCTGACCGACCGTACCGTACACGACAACCTTGATTTTGTACTGAGGGCAACCGGCTGGAAACAAAGACAGGAAAGAGAAAACCGTATCGACGAAGTATTGCGCCTGGTAGGTATGGAAAACAAAGGATACAAAATGCCCAACGAACTTTCAGGCGGAGAACAACAACGTATTGTCATCGCACGTGCCATCCTAAACAAGCCGGAAATCATCCTTGCCGATGAGCCGACTGGAAATCTTGACGTAGAAACGGGACGGAATATTGTCAGTCTGCTTCAAGAAATCTGTTCGCAGGGTTCGGCCATCATTATGACGACCCACAACCTGAACCTTCTTACAGAGTTTCCAGGCAAAGTGTATCGCTGCGAACAACACCATCTGCATGAAGCAAATGAGTACTAAAAAAGACAAATTGTTACACATTTTATCAACATTACTTGAAAATAACTATAAAATATTCGTATATTTGCGCACAAAAGAAAGAGTATTTTATAGAACAATTAAAATTCGAAACTAGAAAATGAAAGTCTTAAAGTTTGGAGGAACATCAGTAGGCTCTGCACAGAGAATGAAAGATGTTGCCAAATTAATTACTGATGGCGAGCAGAAAATAGTAGTATTGTCTGCAATGTCGGGTACAACCAACACACTGGTTGAAATTTCGGATTATCTATACAAGAAAAATCCCGAAGGAGCAAACGAAGTTATCAATAAGCTGGAAGCTAAGTATAAACAGCATATTGATGAGCTTTTCTCTACTGAAGAGTACAAACAAAAGACTCTGGAGTTCGTAAAATCGGTATTCGACTATATCCGATCTTTCACAAAGGATATATTTACACTGTTCGAAGAAAAAGTAATTTTAGCTCAGGGTGAAATTATTTCGACTAATATGGTGACAAATTACCTTTGCGAACAAGGTGTAAAGGCTGTTCTTATTCCAGCTTTGGAATTTATGCGTACAGACAAAAATAGTGAACCCGATTTGAACTATATCCGCGAAAAGCTGTCAGCACAGCTCGAAGCACATCCAGGACAGGAAATATATATTACACAAGGTTTTATTTGCCGTAACGCTTACGGAGAAATAGACAATTTACAGCGAGGTGGAAGCGATTATACTGCTTCTTTGATCGGTGCCGCCATCAATGCTTCTGAAATTCAGATCTGGACTGACATTGACGGTATGCATGACAATGACCCGCGTGTAGTAGACAAAACTTCTCCTGTTCGTCAACTGCATTTCGAAGAAGCAGCTGAATTAGCATATTTCGGTGCAAAGATTCTGCACCCTACATGTGTACAACCAGCTAAATATGCCAATATTCCTGTACGTCTGCTCAACACCATGGAACCCAGCGCTCCAGGTACACTCATTTCTAATGAGACAGAAAAGGGTAAGATAAAAGCAGTTGCAGCCAAAGATAATATTACTGCTATTAAAATTAAATCGAGCCGCATGCTGCTGGCACACGGTTTCTTGCGCAAAGTATTCGAAATATTCGAAAGCTACCAGACTCCTATCGATATGGTCTGTACTTCGGAAGTAGGCGTTTCCATGTCCATCGACAATACTAAGCACCTGAACGAAATCGTAAACGATCTGAAAAAATACGGTACAGTTACTGTAGACCATGACATGTGTATCGTTTGTGTAGTAGGCGATTTAGAATGGGAAAACATCGGCTTCGAGGCAAGAGCCATTCAGGCAATGAAAGATATACCTGTACGTATGATTTCGTACGGTGGAAGTAATTACAACATCTCTTTCCTGATCAGAGAGTCTGACAAGAAGAGAGCCTTACAAGCTTTAAGCGACGTATTATTCAACAACAATAAATAAATCCTCATAAGAGAAACGGACGATACAATTTACTAAATTATGTCGCCCGTTTTTTTAACTTTATATATATGAAAGGAACATTTCCAATTAATAAATTCCGTGAATTAGAAACTCCATTTTACTACTATGATGCAAACTTACTGCGAGATACGCTGAATGTTATACGCACAGAAGCTGCTAAGTATAATAAATTTTGCGTACACTATGCAATAAAAGCCAATGCAAACCCCAAAGTACTAAGCATTATTCGCGAACATGGCTTGGGAGCTGACTGCGTAAGTGGAGGTGAAATCTCTGCTGCTATCAAAGCTGGATTTCCTGCAAGTAAAATAGTATATGCTGGAGTCGGAAAAACCGATCGTGAAATCAATTTAGGATTAGATTATGATATTTTCTGTTTTAATGTCGAATCTGTCCCTGAATTAGAAGTAATTAATGAACTGGCAGCTGCAAAAGGAAAAATCGCACGTGTAGCTTTCCGTATCAATCCCGATGTAGGCGCACATACACATGCAAATATAACTACAGGATTGGCCGAAAATAAATTTGGTATCAGCATGCAGGACATGGATAAAGTTATTGACCGTGCGCTCGAAATGAATAATGTGAAATTTGTCGGCCTGCATTTTCATATTGGTTCCCAAATTTTGGATATGGGCGACTTCGTTGCTTTATGCAACCGCGTCAATGAGCTGCAAGAAAAACTTTATGCCCGTCAGATTATTGTTGAACATATAAACGTAGGCGGTGGATTGGGAATCGATTATGCGCACCCTAACCGTAAACCTATCCCCGATTTTGCAGATTACTTCGCTACATATCACAAACATCTGAAATTGCGTCCTCAACAGACATTACACTTTGAACTGGGACGAGCTGTAGTAGGACAATGCGGAAGCCTCATCACGAAAGTAATTTATGTAAAACAAGGTACCAATAAACAGTTTGCCATTGTCGATGCAGGTATGACCGACTTGATTCGCCCAGCTCTTTATCAGGCATACCATAAAATTGAAAATATCACGTCTGACGAAACGCCAGAAACATATGATGTAGTAGGACCTATTTGTGAATCTTCGGATGTATTTGGAAAAGCTATCGACTTAAACCGCGTAAAGCGTGGTGATATTATAGCATTGCGTTCTGCCGGAGCATACGGCGAAATTATGGCTTCAGGTTATAATTGCCGTCCTTTACCTAAAGGATATACATCGGACGAATTGATCTAAGGAACAAATATTTCTTTATTAATAAAGAAATCACATTTCTCATAAAATAGCTGCATTAGGTTTTAAACATGCACACTTTTTCCGCTTCTTTATACCTACAAGTATGAAGGAGCGGAATTATTTTCTCACTAAGAGTTATTCCGTAATCCCTCCACTTTGTCAATGCAGTTCCAATAATATAGCTTAAATATATCAACAAAAAAGGATTACTATTGGAGGTATAATTTTTTAATATTATCTTTGGAATGGATAACTTGATTCCCTAAATAAAATTAGGGAAAGGGGCAAGTCTTGGCTGATAGAAGTTAGGGCTTGCCATTTTTTTTTATTGATTACAAGGCTTCCAACCTAATAAAAATAAAACCAGCCCAAGAATACGCATTCTGCGTACACTCGGGCTGGCCAGAAAATTAATATTTCGTGAAAGCTCTAAACAGCTCCACAATCAATCATTAAAAATTAGGACCTGCACCAAATTCAGGAGCTCCATTATCGTACCATACACGTTCTTTATTCAAAACTTCAGCATTACTTCCAATTGTGAATCCTTCATCTTTCAAAGCCTGCTGATAGTTATTATAGTTCTGATCGGTAGGATCACCACTAAACATCGGACAACGTCTTGGCAAGATATAATCAGCTCCATCTTTTCTGAAGTTTTCAAATTTCAAATACTTAGAAGTCTTGGTAGGTACACCACTTCTACGCATAGAAACATACATATCGTTTGGCATAAATATGAAGTTCAAACGCTGCTGAATGTAGACCTTTTCCAAATCATCTGTACCATTCAGTTTATATGCATCTTTAGTTAACAACGCGTCAAGTTCACCATTTTTCAAACCGATAGTTGCCTCATTTGCATCAAAAGCATTATCATAATATGGAATATGATTTGCACCAGCAATGTAGTCCCATGCTTCTACAGAGTTTTTGATACCATCGTTAAAATAGGTCTGAGCAGACTGAGGCAAGGTTGCACCCACCAATTTCAATTCTGCCAAATACAAATTAACTTCACCTGCAGAGAAATACATTGCATAGAATGGACGGTCTGTCTTATCCTGCACAATTTCAGCTCCCGGTGCATCAGGGAATGTATAATCTCTATTTCCTTCATACATTTCCATCTGCATTGCTGAAGCAACTTCATAAGTTAATTCTGTATCATTCAGTTTAACTTTGTGCAGTTTACCTGTCGGGTCATAATAATCTGTATAAGCTTCATCCGAAGAAGCATTGATGGTCAAAGGCATACCATAATAACGAACCCATGGTTCTCCTGGAGCCTTCCAGCCCTTAAAGACCTTCTTTCCGTTAACTACTTCGTAGTCAATCTTATCCATGATAAAATCAGGAATCTTAGACTCACATTTATCACCTAATTCTGCTTCAGAATCAAAGAATGCCTGAATTACTTTTGAGTTCAAATCATTCTTTGCAAAGAAGAAGCGCACACGTGGATCTTGATTCTGCACCATGAAATCAATCAAGACTTTCGTACCATAACCAGGTGTTGGATCTTCCTGACTGTGATACCACTCTGAACCCTGATTGTAAATAAAATTGTTAGAACAATCTGTACCGTTAGCTGTCAGCACATAATCTGAGTTATTAGTAACCTCTTGAGCTATTTCCAAAGCTCTCTTTTTATTCACGTGAAGCAAGCGAACTGCAACTTTAAGTCTTAACGAATTACAGAATGTAGCCCACTTCTTAGCATCACCCTGATATACATAATCCTGATATCCTAAAGAAATCTGAGAAACAGATTCACCGTTTACAACCACAGGATTAGACAATGTTTTAAAAGCCTGTACAAGGTCTTCATCAAATGAAGTAAACATCTCCTCCTGTGTATCATATTTAGGAGTCAGCAATGCCGGATCTGTATATCGAGCCAATGCAGCCTCACTATATGGCATAGAACCATACATGTCGGTATCCTGAATTCCCATATAGACAACTAATGTTTTCATCATAGCCTGCACATATTTATATTGAGCAGCCTTTACGGGATCTTCTTCTGACATCGTTTGAATCTGGTAATCAATCTCACGCATAATTTTAAGCACGCGCAATACATTACCTGTACCTGATGAGTTTGCAGGTTGATTCAACAAGTTGGTGTTACTGGTAACTGTTACTTGTCCCCAGTGTAGCATGTTGGTAAAGTCATAATACCATGACCAATAATCAGAAGGAATGAATTCATTCAAACCTTGAGTGAACAAATACCGAATATCCGGGGTTGTCACAATAGACGGATCAGTATTTATTTCTGCAAATTTGTCCATACAGCTTGAAAAGCTTAATGAGCCAATCAATGCAGTACCTAATAAATATTTTAATTTCATCATTGCAAGTCTTAAATAGTTAATTAAAAATCGACATTAATTGTAAACATGAAGTTTGCAGTGTAAGGATTGTAAGAACGTATACGGAATTCGCCTGAGCTGTTACCACGTACAGATTCCGGATTTACGTTATTAGGCAATGAATTATAGAGATAACATAAGTTACGTCCTGTAAGAGAGCAGCCTAATCCTTTCGCTCCTATTTTCTTTGCTATAGACTGTGGGAAATTGTAACCAATTGTGATTTCACGCAAAGCAATATAACTTAATTCATGTACCCAGTCGTCATTAATTACACCTACACTCCAATCGTTACGATAATAATGATAAGCTCCTGCATGCATCGGCTCCAACCATCCATTATCTACACAAGCCTGATAACTCATGCCTGATACATCATGAGAATTTCCATCCGCACCTTTGATTGTTGTACCCTGAGCAAATACACCTTCTGGAATTACACCATCTGTATAAGTAAAGCCATAGCTATCGGATTCAACACCTGGAGCATCCATCCACTGAGAAGTCCATGTAATACCACCATGCTCGGCATCACGATATCTCAAAGAGTTGCCGGTATAACCGGTTGTTGTACCGTAACGGTTTGCATAGATTGCAACAAGACCTCCTACACGAGCATCCAAAGCTACACGTAAATTCCAATTTTTGTAACGCAAAGATGTGCTTAATGAAGCCAAGAAATCAGGGTTCATATCACCTACAACTTCTACTTCACCAGAACGTAATGCATAAGCTGCTCTATCATATTCTTCCCATGTCAACAGAATATTACCGTTTTCATCTCGTTTTGGCATGATATCAGACATCAACAAACCGTAAGCTCCACCTACACGGGCTACAGATCCGATACGATAATCATACAAATTAACCTGACCTCTCAATGCATAATAGTCACCTACACTTTCATGAAGTTCTACAATCTTACTTACATTCTTTGTGAAAGTCAAATCAAGACCCCATTCCCAGTCTTTATTACGGAAAGGAACTGTATTTAAAGCGAGTTCAACACCTTGGTTCTGAATATTACCGGCATTGATCATTTGATTGTCGATACCAGATTCACTAGGAACCGGCAATGACAAAATCTGGTCCTTAGTATTCTCTTTATAGTAAGTAGCATCCAAACAGATACGGTCGTTCAATACACGGAAATCAAGACCTACTTCCCAAGAGTTTTTACGTTCAGGCTTCAGATCGAGTGCATACAATGTACTAGAAGAGAACTGGTTGGTATAAATATTACCATTTGCAGTTTTGATTGTACCCAAGTTATATCCCTGATTGATTGCATAAGGATCGGTATCATTACCAACCTGAGCCCATGATGCACGCAGTTTAGCCAATGAAATCCAGCTCGGCATCTTTATTGTATTGTTAACCAGCCAAGATCCTGATACTGATGGATAGAAATATGAGTGATTACCTGTCTTATTTGCATAAACAAGAGCTGAAGACCAGTCATTACGACCTGTAATATCCAAGTAAACTTGATCTTTCCATGAAGTGTTTATAGCAAAGACAGCAGACATCATACGTTTTGTACCCTGTATTTTTCCTGAATAACTAGGAGTATCCTTACTGTTATTGATAAAATACTGACCCGGTACAATCAATCCATTGGTAGTTGACAAAGACATATACTGTTCTGTCTTATTGTAATATTCACCACGCAAGAATCCACCAAGAGTAAAATCTTTAATAGTCTTGTTGAATGTAAATGTTCCAGCAGTAGTAAACTGTTCTTTCATAAAGCTGCTCAAACCATACGAACCACCTTCATTAGCATATCCGCTACCTAAAGACTTACCTTCGTAATTTTGAGTATATACGTTCATATTAGCCTCTGCCTTAAAGCTAACCCAATCTGTAATTTTATAGTTAACTTCAAAAGTAGGACGTATAACGTATTCCTTATATACATTATCAACTTCATTCAAATTCCACCACAAGGCTTTAACGTTACTTGGAACATATCCATAAAGGTCACCGTAGTCGGTACTTGCAAGACCACCATGTTCACCTTTGTATTTATCTGACCAGTATCCTGGGTTTACAAAGTTAGGTATTCCGGAGTATACAAAATAAAGACCGATTTCCTGTGCAGCATTTCTTGGCTTAGAGTGAGAAAAGCTAACAGAACCCGCAACATCTAATTTGTCACTAATCTTATAAGATCCTTTTAACAAGAATGCATATCTCTCAAATGTATTGTTAGGCGTAGTAGCCTGTACATTTTTATATGACAAAGAAGAATAATAATTGACTTTTTCATTTCCACCACGAATAGAAACATTGGTGTTGGTATTAAAACCAGTCTGGAAATATTCCTTCATACCGTTTTCGTAAGGGCTGAATGTAGTCATAGTTCCATCGTAGTTTTCCATTTCCCGACCATCAAATTTAGGTCCCCATCCATAGGTTGTATAAGGTGCGCCCTTCAAAGTATATACACCTTCTGCATTTTGGTAAAGTCCGTTGGCATCCCATCTGTTACCATATGAAGATCTTTCACCAGGCCAAAGACCATAACCATATTCAGTCTGTACATCAGGCGTAGCTGTAGTAACATCCCATCCAAAAGTCTGAGACAAAGAAACGCCAAAACCTTGCACGCCCTTTCCACTCTTAGTTGTGATAACCACAGCACCATTAAGACCTCTTGAACCATACAAAGCTGTTGCTGCCGCACCCTTCAATACAGAAACACTGGCAAAGTCATCGGCATTCAAGTTCTTTAATTCATTACCATAGTCACCAGGGTTTGCCGTCCAGTTCAGGTCATCATTACCAGATGTATTGTTATCCAAGATAACACCATCCACAACATAAATAGGCTGGTTGTTTCCACTCAATGTAGAGGCACCACGTATCTGGATTTTGGTTGCACCGAAAATACCACCATCTGATTGTGCGATTTCTACACCGGCTACTTTACCTTGCAGTGCTGCAACAGGAGAAATAGTGTTGGCAGCTTTCAGTTCTTCACCTTTTACTTCCGTCACCGCATATCCCAATGCTTTTTCTGCACGCTTCATACCTAAAGCCGTAACTACGACTTCATCCAAAGTCTGTGTGTCATCCTTCAGTGTAACATCAATAGTCTGACCATTCCATACGATTTCTTTAGTCTGATAGCCGACAAAAGAAATCTGGATAACATCTCCCTTTTTAACTCCTTGCAAAGAGAAATCTCCATCCATACCGGTAATAGTACCATTGGTAGTACCTTTTACGACAACTGAAGCTCCAATAACAGTTTCTCCGGTTGCATCTTTTACGACACCTTTACAAGTAGATGTCTGCTGCTGTGAACTTTGAGTTGCATCAACTTCAGGCACAGCGACTGCATATGCAACTCCTGTAGAAGAAACTCCTGCCAGAGCTAACAACATACTGACTGACTTGATTCGTTTTAACATAATCTGATATTTTAAGTTAAAGATTCTCAAATTAGAATAGGGCTATTTATTTTTTTAATGTAATTTTTGTATATTTTTACCATAACATTGAACAAAGATAATAATTTTTTTTATCATTCATTGTTTTTATATATATTTTTTATAAAAAGTGAATAGAGAAAAAAGAAGTTTTGCAAAAAGCAAATAACATCACCCCAAAACATCCCATTTTCAATTAAAACATACTATAATTCATGAGAAATAAGAACAATCGAACAAAGGTCTTGGCAAAACTATTCTGCTATATCTTTTATTAATTATTCTATTAAGTTGCCCGAAACATATAAAGATTTTATTATACAACCACCAAGACAGCATGTGAAAGTTTATTCCATGACATCCTAATTTAATTTTTAATGCTTATATATAAAATAAGGAGTATACACACAACCTGACACACAGGAATACCTCCATAAAATCCCCCCGCATATTCATCCGGCTCACCCAACAATACCCAATCAACAAATTTGCATAAAACCAATAACTTTGTCACAGATTTCCATTTTATCACTTTTTATTAGTACATTTGCAACTTGAAATTGCATAAAAACAAACATTAAAACGATATAGAAAATGGAATTAGCAAGTAAGTACAATCCCGCCGATGTGGAAGGGAAATGGTACCAGTATTGGCTGGACAATAAGCTTTTCAGTTCTAAACCCGACGGCCGTAAGCCATATACCGTCGTAATTCCCCCGCCAAACGTAACCGGAGTACTACACATGGGACACATGCTTAACAATACCATTCAGGATATTCTGGTACGCCGTGCTCGTATGACAGGTAAAAATGCCTGCTGGGTTCCGGGAACAGACCACGCTTCCATTGCAACAGAAGCTAAAGTTGTAAACAAACTGGCTCAACAGGGAATAAAGAAAACAGACCTTACCCGTGAAGAGTTCCTGAAACATGCATGGGCATGGACAGAAGAACACGGAGGTATCATTCTGAAACAGCTCCGCAAGCTGGGTGCATCATGCGACTGGGACCGTACTGCATTCACTATGGACGAGAAACGAAGTGAAAGCGTTATCAAAGTTTTCGTCGACCTATATAATAAAGGATTGATTTATCGTGGCGTACGTATGGTCAACTGGGACCCGAAAGCACTGACAGCCCTCAGCGATGAAGAAGTAATCTATAAAGAGGAACATAGCAAACTTTACTATTTGCGCTATAAAGTAGAAGGTGACCCAGAAGGAAGATATGCCGTTGTCGCAACGACACGTCCGGAAACCATCATGGGAGATACCGCAATGTGTATCAATCCTAACGACCCGAAAAATCAGTGGCTGAAAGGCAAGAAGGTTATCGTTCCGCTGGTAGGACGTGTCATCCCGGTTATCGAAGACGACTATGTAGACATCGAATTTGGTACTGGTTGCTTGAAAGTTACTCCTGCACATGACGTAAACGACTACATGCTGGGAGAAAAATACAACTTACCCTCTATCGATATTTTCAATGACAATGGAACTATCAGCGAAGCTGCCGGAATGTATGTAGGCATGGATCGCTTTGATGTCCGCGAACAGATTGAAAAAGATCTGGCTGCTGCCGACTTGCTGGAAAAGGTCGAGGCATATACTAATAAGGTGGGCTTCTCTGAACGTACCAATGTTGCTATTGAGCCCAAGCTGTCTATGCAATGGTTCCTGCGCATGCAGCACTTTGCAGATATGGCTCTGCCTCCAGTTATGAATGACGAGCTGAAATTCTACCCTGCCAAATATAAAAACACTTACCGTAACTGGCTGGAAAACATCAAAGACTGGTGTATCAGCCGTCAGTTGTGGTGGGGACACCGTATTCCAGCCTATTATTTGCCCGAAGGTGGCTTCGTAGTAGCAGAAACCCCTGAAAAAGCATTGGAACTGGCTAAGGAAAAAACCGGCAATCAGAACTTGAAAGTAGAAGACTTACGTCAGGACGATGACTGTCTGGACACTTGGTTCTCTTCATGGTTGTGGCCGATTTCTTTGTTCGATGGCATCAACAACCCGGGTAACGAAGAGATAAAATATTACTATCCGACTTCCGACTTGGTAACAGGTCCGGATATCATTTTCTTCTGGGTAGCACGTATGATTATGGCCGGCTACGAATATATGGGCGATATGCCGTTCAGAAACGTATACTTTACCGGTATCGTACGCGATAAGATCGGACGTAAGATGTCGAAATCGCTGGGCAACTCTCCTGATCCGCTGGATTTGATTGACAAATACGGAGCCGACGGTGTACGTATGGGTATGATGCTTGCCGCACCAGCCGGAAACGATATCTTGTTCGACGATGCACTGTGCGAACAGGGACGTAACTTCAACAATAAGATATGGAATGCTTTCCGTCTGGTAAAAGGCTGGCAGGTAGCCGACATCGAACAACCGGAATACGCTAAGCTGGCAACCGAATGGTTCGATAACCTGCTGGTTAAAGTATCTGCCGAAATGGACGATCTGTTCAGCAAATATCGTCTGAGCGAAGCCCTCATGCTGGTTTACAAATTATTCTGGGACGAGTTCTCAAGCTGGTATCTGGAAATGATCAAACCTGCATACGGTCAGCCTATCGATAAAAAGACATACGAAACAACTTTGCATTTCTTCGATGTACTGTTACGTCAGCTTCACCCGTTCATGCCATTTATCACCGAAGAATTGTGGCAGCACATTTACGACCGCAAGCCGGGAGAAAGTATTATGACAGCACAGTTGGAAACATTTGCCGGACGTGACCTGCAGGCTGCCAACGAACTCTGCAATACTTTCGACCAATTGAAGGAAATCATTTCGGGTGTCCGCAATATCCGCCTGCAGAAGAATATCGCACAAAAAGAAGCCTTGGAAATGCTTGTACTTGGCGAAAATACTCAGCTGATGGCATATGCTGACGTTGTAAAGAAGATGGCGAACCTCTCTGCCGTAACGGTAGTAGAAAGCAAACCTGAAGGCGCAGCTTCATTCATGGTAGGTACCACCGAATACTTTATCCCGCTGGGCAATCTGATTGACGTAGAAGAAGAATTGAAGAAACTGGAAGCTGATTTGAAATACCAGGAAGGCTTCCTGCAGAGCGTCTTGAAAAAGCTGAGCAACGAAAAGTTTGTCAGCAAGGCACCGGCTAATGTCATCGAGATGGAACGCAAGAAACAATCTGATGCTGAAACCAAAATCGCAGCCCTGAAAGAAAGCATTGCTGCACTGAAAAAGTAATCAAGACATATCTCTATCATATAAAACTTGAGGCAGAAGTACATCAAACTCTGCCTCAAGTTTTTTTATTCTCCATCATTTCCTCAGATAAGCCCCTTTCAGCATACTGCCATAAAAATAAATTCCAGCCATAAACTTCGGTATAATCAGTATTTTGAATATATTTGTGAAAGCCAATACCCCCAAACATTTAAGTATGAAAATCAGTTTATTCTATATCAGCCTGTTATTTCTGTGCACAATGATACTTCCCTCTTGCGGCATAACAGGAATACCCATCCAGAATAAAGCACCTCAAAACAACGATACCTACACCGTAAGTTATCTGTTCGAACAGGATGGAGTAAAAGTTTATCGTTTTTATGACAGGGGGAATTATGTCTACTTCACCACAAAAGGCGAAGTGACAAGTATAAAGAACGACTCAACGGCCCAGCGGACCATCGTAATCCCCAAAGAAACTCTGCCCGAAACTTCCGGAAAGACAGTAAAATAAAAAATATCAGGAAATCAATGCTGATGACTGAGTTTGACAACTTCTCCTAATTCCGGGAGCAGAACAGGCATATTGCGTTTCCGCGCTTCTGCCGCAAACACGTGAGGAGGATCAAACAAAGGCTCATCCGACAAGTCGAAAGTCCCGTAATGCATAGGAATTGTTATACGGGCACCCATATCAGCCGAAGCCGTAAGCGCATCATAAGGAGAAATATGATTAGGCTTCATAAACCAGCGGGGCTTGTAGGCTCCTATCCCTATCATGCAATAATCTATATGTGGAAACAACTCCGGAAGTTCGCTAAAATGACGTGCATATCCCGTATCACCACTATTATAAATGGTAATGCCATCGGCTTCTATCATGAAGGCGCCCCACAAACGTTCTCCCCCATCGTTCACCCCACGCTTACTCCAGTGTTGGGCAGGTAGAAAAGTCAGGCGCAAATTTCCGTCACTATGCTGCTGATACCAAGCTGCCTCTATGACTTCCATCGTAGGAAACCAGCTCTTTATCAGTTCTCCCGTACCAATTCCGCAAAACAATTTCATCTGCGGATTATCGGCAAATAAACGGGTCACACTCGGTTTGTCGAGGTGATCGAAATGATCGTGACTAATCAGTAAATAATCGATATGCGTAAAAATAGAAGGATTGGCCGGAAACTGGCTTCTGCGCTTTACAAAAGGGATATTACCATATACCGGATCTATCATGAAACGCTTGCCACCCAGTTGCAGAAAAAAAGAATTATGCCCCAGCCATATCAATGAATTTCCAACGACACCGTCCAGCGAACGAAGAAAATGTACCTTAGGATCCCATTTTATCATTTTCTTTTCCTTCCGCTGAGGATTAGGGGAAAAACGCCATTTCAGCACACTACCCATTCCCGGACGCCAGCGATGCTGACGATTGAAGAACTTCCCTCTTGCTATCGGATTCCCTCTCCACCGAGGATTAATCGTCTGCAGGCGTTCATTCTTACGAAAGGTAATGCGTTCCCCCATGTTAATCAGATTTTGACAGTAAACAAATAGAACAAGCGGAATGCTATTTTTCCAATAAGTCTTTCAGAAAAGCATCCAGCTCTTCATCCAGTCCTTTCAGCAGTTCATCGTTCAGCAATAAGGTTTCCTCGTCATCTACCAGCAAAAGCTCGGCAATGGTTTCCTTTTCATCGTCAACCAGCACAAACGAATAAGGCTTCATCAGACATAATTTATCGAGCTCTCCCTCATCCTTCAGTACAGTGACTTCAGCACGAAGTATCGGCTCCACTTCTGCATAAAAATCTTCGCCGTCATAATCTACCCATTCATCGATGATGGTACGCGACAGTTCTTCATCATCATCGTTGAAGATGATAAGCTCTCCACTGTCCTGTTTAGGCTGCAAATGAATATCTGTTACAACCGAATTGTCATCTGTCGCGATATATCTGCCGATAGCTTCTTTCAATGTAGAAGCAATAGAAGCATGCGACTGTTCACTAATGTTCATCATGTCTATCGAATTTTATTACCTCAAATGTACAAAAAAAATCATTCGTGCAACAGATAATCTCAGAAATTGTTTCCAAAACGGCTCATTTGAGTGTTCAAATGAGGAAATTGCTTCATGCGTTCTGCCAGTTGTTCAGCATAAAATTTCCGTATAACGTCTTCATCCGAGCCGGCTGTAACCCGTTTTTCTACTTCTTTCAGCCACTTTTCAGCCTGAAGCAGGTCGCCCTGCATTTCGGAGGCCAGAGCCAGATTGAAAGCCGATTTTATTTTCAGTTTTTTCGATTTCGTCTGTTCGAACAATGACTGCCATAAATCGTGTGCACCCTGCCAGTCATTTTCATTTACACAGACAGCCGCATCGCGCATTTCCACACATCCTCCCGCATAATAAATACGTTCGGCATGTTTCCAGTAAGGAACCAGCATGTGCGTAAGCATATATGCCGAAAACGAAGCAGCCTCTTCCTGCATCTGACGGTCTGAAGGAGCCATACTGGCATCCCACTGCAAGCTGTCGGTCTTTGCAATAATGTTCATGGGGCGCTCACGCTCCGGTAGATAAAGGCTTAACACAGGAGTAACTTTAGCTTTTATCACCGACCAGGAGCCCGGCAAACCCGGATAAAAAATCTCATCACGTTCCGTCTGAATCTTTACCTGGTCAAGAGAAAATATGATGTCCGCATCCAGCTCCCCAGCAAGCTGAGTCACCTCCTCCTGCGTCAGTGCCCGTCTTCCCGACAGACCGGTTGTATTCAGGGCTGAATCACAAATCATTACCTGATTGAAGTATTTTGAATCGGCCAGCGCAGAAGCCAGCATCTCTGCCGATTTTTTCCCATTCCCGTTCATTTCTCCTAAAGTAAGCAACGTACGTTTTGCCTCAGGAGTCGACGGCATATTATTTACTACGGCAATGTTTTTTACCTGTTCAGGAAAACTTACTGTTGCCGGACATAACTGATCGAATGTCAATGTCTGTACGGAGCTGCAAGAGGCAAGGCAACACACCAGTGCAACCGCACATAAAGCATATATTTTCATCATGGTTTAGTTTTTAACTCTGTTAATCTTTAACTACAGTAAAGGCTACTGCAATTGTATAAATGCAAAGATAAAAAGATTTCGGGAATCGGACCTCGGTTCATTTTTTATTTTATTTATTTATCAATCTTTCAAAGTTTGTCATAGATATGCAGACAATTTGTCAGTTCCTGTATCACAAACATTTCATAAATCCCGTTCAATAAGTCAAGTCCAGAAGAGAAGCACCGAAAGCCATGCAGGAACCGTAAAGAAAAGATGGAGACATTCTACCGAAAATTTGTACAAATTTTTATTTTTTCTGTACAAAAAAAATTGAAACGTCGGCATCTTTTATAAAAGACTTCCTGTTACGTAAAACTTTGTCTGATGAAACGTCTGGGCATAAAAAAAGAATGTCATTCCACAAATATCTCTTGCAGAATGACATTCCTTATATGGTTCTATAAGTTAAACTTATGCGTTACGTCCGTGACAGTTCTTATACTTCAAGCCACTGCCGCATGGACAAGGATCATTACGGCCAACTGTCTTATCGGCGCGATAAGGTTCCTGCTTTGCCTCTCGCGTATCACGTCCGGCAGCTTCCTGCTGATCAGGATCATTCAAGTCCTGTTTTTCCTCACGATACTGCTGGCGAGGACGTTCCGGTTCGGGAGCAGCCTCACGTACTTGTTCTGGTTCTTGAACAGGTATCTGTCCACGCATCAGGATAGAGATCGTATTGTTATTGATCTTGCTAACCATATTATCGAACAAATTAACTGATTCGAGTTTGAAGATCAACAGCGGATCTTTCTGCTCGTAACTTGCGTTCTGAACAGAATGTTTCAATTCATCCAACTCACGCAGGTTTTCTTTCCAAGCATCGTCGATAGTGTGAAGCAAAATTGCCTTTTCAAATGCCTTCACAATTGCTTTCGACTCTGTTTCATATGCTTCCTTCAGGTTGACAGATATGTTGTACATACGTTTACCGTCAGTAATAGGAATCATGATATTTTCATACATATGACCCTGAGCTTCGTATACTTGTTTGATTACCGGGTTAGCAATGGCAGCCATACGTTCTGTCTTACGTTTGAACAAAGCCATAGCTTCCTGGAATGTCTGCTCAGCCAGATCATCTTTCTTCTTGTTGCGGAAGTCTTCTTCGCTGAACGGTATTTCCATAGCCAAAGTCTGAAGGATTTCCATCTTGGCATCTTCATAATCCGGCTGTTCAACAGCATTTACGCAACGATCCCAAATCATATCGACAATATCCATACCGATACGTTCTCCCATCAGGGCATGACGACGTTTCGTATATACTACAGTACGCTGTTTGTTCATTACATCATCGTATTCAAGCAGACGCTTACGAATACCGAAGTTGTTTTCTTCAACTTTCTTCTGTGCACGTTCGATAGACTTGGATATCATGCTGTGCTCAATCATCTCGCCTTCCTTGAATCCCATCTTATCCATCCAGTTGGCCAGACGGTCGGAAGCAAACAGACGCATCAGGTCATCTTCCAACGAAACGAAGAATACAGAAGAACCCGGGTCGCCCTGACGTCCTGCACGACCACGTAACTGACGGTCTACACGACGTG
>HF993291.1:27438-30932 GCA_000436795.1 Bacteroides sp. CAG:1076 | reverse complement strand
TACACGACGTGATTCATGGCGCTCTGTACCGATAATAGCCAAACCTCCGGCAGCTTTTACCTCCGGACTCAGCTTAATATCTGTACCACGACCTGCCATGTTGGTAGCAATAGTTACTGTAGAGCTCTGACCTGCCTTAGCTACAATTTCAGCTTCTTTCTGGTGCAGTTTCGCATTCAACACGTTATGTTGAATCTTACGCAAGGTAAGCATCTTACTCAACATTTCAGAGATTTCGACAGAAGTAGTACCAACCAGTACCGGACGTCCGGCTTTTACCATCTTTTCAATTTCTTCGATTACCGCTTTATACTTTTCACGTTTTGTTTTGTATACACGATCGTTCATATCGATGCGGGCAATCGGACGGTTTGTAGGAATAACTACTACATCCAGCTTATAAATATCCCAGAATTCTCCGGCTTCTGTTTCTGCTGTACCGGTCATACCCGAAAGCTTATGATACATACGGAAGTAATTCTGCAAAGTAATAGTTGCAAAAGTTTGAGTTGCAGCTTCAATCTTAACACCTTCCTTAGCTTCTACAGCCTGGTGCAATCCGTCGCTCCAACGACGACCGTCCATGATACGTCCTGTCTGTTCGTCGACAATCTTAACCTGTCCGTCCATAACGACATAATCAGTATCTTTTTCGAACATTGTATATGCTTTAAGCAACTGATTGATTGTATGAACGCGTTCTGACTTGATAGCAAAGTTTGTAAGCAGCTCGTCTTTCTTTGCAAGCTTTTCTTCATCACTCAATCCCTTTTCATTTTCCAAAGCAGAAAGCTGGGCTGCAATATCCGGCAAAACAAAAAGAGTCGGATCTTGTGAATTACCAGTAATCAGGTCGACACCCTTATCTGTCAAATCTACACTCTTCAGTTTTTCATCGATAACGAAGTACAAGGGTTCTACTGCCTCTGGCATACGTTTGTTGTTCTGCTCCATGTAGATTTCCTCAGTCTTCAGCATACCCGCCTTGATACCCGGTTCACTCAAGAATTTGATAAGCGGTTTATTCTTCGGCAAAGCCTTGTGACTGCGGAACAAAGCCAGGAATCCGGCTTCCACATCTTCTTTCTTATCGGATGCAATCAGACGCTTCGCATCAGCAAGATATTGTGTTGCCAATTTGCGCTGTGCTTCAACCAGACGTTCTACCAACGGACGAAGTACTTCAAACAATTGTTCGTCACCTTTAGGAACAGGACCAGAAATGATCAACGGAGTACGTGCATCATCAATCAATACGGAGTCGACCTCATCGACGATAGCATAATTATGCTTGCGCTGTACAAGATCTTTCGGGCTGACAGCCATATTATCACGCAAGTAGTCGAAACCAAATTCGTTATTGGTACCGAATGTGATATCTGCCATGTAAGCACGACGACGTGCTTCCGAATTAGGCTGATGCTTATCGATACAGTCTACACTCAAGCCATGGAACATATAGAGCGGGCCCATCCATTCAGAGTCACGCTTAGCCAGATAGTCATTGACTGTAACCACGTGTACACCATTACCAGTCAAGGCATTCAAGAATACCGGCAATGTAGCAACCAAGGTTTTACCTTCACCGGTAGCCATTTCCGCAATCTTACCCTGATGCAGTACAACACCACCAAATAACTGAACATCGTAATGAACCATATTCCATGTCATTTCATTACCTCCGGCTACCCAATGGTTTTTCCAGATGGCCTTGTCGCCTTCTATACGGACGAAGTCCTTACCCTGAGCAGCCAAATTGCGGTCCATTTCTGTAGCAGTAACTTCAATTTCTTCGTTTTCACTTAAACGGCGAGCAGTATCTTTTACAATCGCAAAAGCGGTAGGGAGAACATCGTTCAAGGCTTTTTCATATTTTTCAAGAACTTCCTTCTCCAACTTATCTATTTGTGAGAAAATCGGCTCACGCTTTTCAATGTCTGTTTCCTCGATAGTAGCTTTCAGTTCTTCTATCTTCTTGTTTTCTTCAGCAGCCGATTCTCTGATATATTTCTTCAGCTCTTCGGTTTTGGCACGCAACTCATCGTGACTCAATTTAGCAATCTCCGGATAGACTTCTTTCACTTTATTTACCCACGGTTGAATTTCTTTCATATCGCGAGTTGCCTTATTTCCAAAAAGTTTGCTTATAAATTCGTTAAATCCCATTGTATATTGTTGTTTTTATTATTTCTAATTTGATTTATTCATTCAGTTTTCTGACGCACAAAGATAACTAATTTGCTGATTTTCTTAATTATCTAAGTTGATAATTATTTACGAATGCCCGTCAGAGGAGCAGCAGTAGCTGCATTGGGCGCCCGAATACGCATGAAATGGGCTACAGTGGGAGCGATTGTCGCCATTTTCACCGGAGTATATAAGATTTCCGGCTTTATATTATTACCTATGAAAATCAACGGAGCAGATGAGTAAGTATCACGTACCACCTTCGATACCTGAGAATACTCGTCAACAACCGACCATCCTGGCATTACTTCCACATAAATATCACCGGAAGCATTCGAGTTGAATGTATTTCTGATTTTATCAATACGAGGAGTCCATGCTCCAAGCAACAGGCGCTGAGAAGAATATGCCGAACGGACACCACTCATCTGAACAATAAAATCAGACGAACGGTTCAGTATTTCTGTAAGATTTAACTTCTTATCCTCAATAAGTTTATGATTCAGATAAATCTGACGATCGTAATAAGTTTCTACATATTGCCCCGGACCATAAATAGCCATCAGGTACATATTCAGAAGTGCTCCACAACGCTTTATATGAAACTCTCCGCCCGGTATCTTATATTGTTCCGGATCTTTCGGGTCCGCATCTGCATAACCGGTAGAAGTGATAAAGAACAATGTATTATTTAACCCTACCTTACGATCGATCAAGTCAAGCAAATCGCCTATGCTATTATCCAGACGGACATACATATCTTGTATCTCCATAGCATACTCCGTATTGGGGGTGTGAGCATAGTTTCCCGCATAATAAGATAACGTAAGCAAATCAGGAACATTGTCTTTCCCCACATTGGTATTCGCCAAGCATGCATTAACCAGCTTGTTTACCTCATCATTCGCATAAGGACTGGTTTTAAACTTTTTGAACTTATCAGTACGCTCGTCGGAAAAATCATGTTTAAAAGTAAGCTGTTTGACATCAGAAGTAACATACTTGTAAGATGTGACAGGCAAATAGGGTCCCCATACCAGATTACCTATACGAAAATCCAGTCCTTCACGGTCATTATATGCAGCTACCCATTCTGGAAAAGCCCCGTAATAAGTGGAACCGCTCCATTTTCCTGTTTCATCGTTCAACCAGAAAGCTCCTTTAGCAGCATGGCCTGCAGCGAGTACAGCCATTTCACGAGAAGGAGCAATCGAATAAACTTCGGCATTACCGTTGGTTGCAACCATCAGTTCATCCGAAAGCGTAGAGACTAATAAATGTTGAGGAGATGTACATTCTGAAGTATA
>HF993291.1:0-27373 GCA_000436795.1 Bacteroides sp. CAG:1076 | reverse complement strand
TCGACGCTCTTCACAATACGTAAAGAAGTACGATCCATCCATCGGTTTCCTACTATTCCATTATAATAAGGAGTAGTACCGGTATATATAGAAGCTACAGCCGAAGAACGATCCATATTTATGAAATCGTATTCTGCATTGCAATAAACGCGTCCTTCTTTCATCAGACGTTTAAAGCCCCTCTCACCATATAAAGCCGAAAAAGCTTCAATATAGTCTGAGCGAAGTTGGTCGATGGTCAATCCAACCACCAATTTCGGCACAGTCGGAGTTGTCTGAGCCTGTAAGCTTGTTATTACAAATGCTGCAATCAGCGAAGTCAGTATACGTTCTTTCATTACTTTTTATTCCAAACTAAGATATGGCCTGCTGAATTCACCAGCAAACCGAGTGCCAAAGGTAATATTGTTAAATTAAATTCTTGTCCACAAAAGGGAAGAATGACTATAAAAAGTGTTAAATATATAAGATTTACTACATGATAAGCATCTTTTTTGTGCTTTATGGCCTTATATACCATGACGGGAAGGTATAATAAAGGTATCGGATTAAACAAAATAAGCAACCAGTTTGAACCTACCGTAGGATGAACAGAAAAGAAAAACAAAAATGCAATAATGCATCCCGCTATTCCCTGAGAAGCATAAAGCAGTATATCCCACCCCCACCAAATTCGTCGGAATTTCCATTGCATCCATGCCATCAGTACACATAATGCAAGGAATAAAGAAGCACACGCCATTGGCGAAAGCACAAAACCTGGCTCAGCCAGTTCCGGCTCCACATCCACAATCTTTGTTTCCTCCAGTACCAATGGGCGGCGCATCCCTCTCTTATCAAGAATATAGGCATTGGAAGCATAGTACTTCAAATAAAAAGGTGAAAACATCTGCAAACGTTTGCTTATTGTTTTATCGGCTTCAGCTCCCAGACAAAGATCGATGCCAAGTTCATCCCATGAAGACCCGACTGTAAACTCGTGTACAATACTACGAAAGCTTTTGCCAGACAAAGAATCCGGATAGACAACCTGTCCATCAGTTATGCATTCTTCTATTCTGTCGCGGGCTCGTGTCGTACAGTTATCGTAAAAGTAATTATATCGATAGATACGATTTTCGGGTAAATAGTTTTTTTCCAACAATGCCAACAAGTTTTCTTTTTCCTCTTGTGTAAGATTCAATACCTGTTGATACACAGAAGAACCGCGCATCGCATATTCTGCCTCAAAATAAGTATAAGGTGTAATCCCCAACTGATAATCGGTTTCTCCCTTAACAAAACGGAATATAAAATTAGGAGTATTGAAGCTGAACATCCCATAATTGAAAACCACATCGACATGACGGGTATAATTTTCATAACGTATAGCTGTATGCCCAAATAAAGAATAAATCTCACTACCCGGAGCACAAGTCAACAAGCTGAAACGGATACTGTCCGACTGCTGTCCGTGAGCAGAGAGCGACAGCCCTGCCAGCAAACATATAATGAAATATCTAAGTCTTACCATAAACCTGAGTAAAGTTTATCCTCTTTTTTTACAACGTTCACACTATTTCAGGCGCAAAAATACGGCTAAATATTGATAAGTTCTGAATAAATTCATCGTTTTATTACTATTCCTATTCATTTTTTACTTTACTTTGCAGCATAAAACAAGAAAAGAAGTGAATTTAGTAATCGATATAGGCAATACAGTAGCCAAACTCGCTGTATTCGATAACGAAGAAGTGGTGGAAGTTCTTCGAGGCTCAAACCATTCTTTAGACTGCTTGACAATGTTATGCAACAAATATCCTATAGAAAAAGGAATTATTGCATCCGTCATCACACTCAGCAATACAATTCGCAAGCAATTGGCGAAACAGCCTGTTCCCTTTCTGGAGTTAACATATCGCACCCCAGTGCCCATAGAAAATCTTTACAAGACTCCTGAGACATTGGGCATGGACCGATTAGCTGCTGTAGTAGGTGCCAATTATCTTTGCCCAGGCAAAAACTTATTGGTCATTGATGCAGGAACAGCTTTAACATACGAGTTCATCGATGCCCAAGGACGATACTGGGGAGGGAATATATCCCCCGGTATATATACTCGCTTCAAAGCGCTGAATGCCTGCTGTGACAAACTTCCGCTTATAGAAAAAGGAGGTGACCTGCCCGAGTTCGGATATAGCACAGAAACAGCTATACGCGCCGGCGTAATAAAGGGCATGGAGTTTGAAATAAGTGGTTATATCGCCCTAATGCAAAAGAAATATCCTGACCTTTTGGTTTTTTTAACTGGTGGAGATAAATTTTCTTTTGATACAAACTTAAAAAGTATCATCTTTGCAGATAGATTTTTAGTATTGAAAGGTTTAAACAGAATTTTAAATTACAATGTTAAATAAGAAAGCACTAATCAGCGCTCTGATACTTGCCGGCTCTTTATCGGCTTTTGCTCAGTCCAGCACTAATTCCCCTTATACCCGTTATGGGCTGGGAGATTTGTCAGACCGAGGCTTTGCCAATAATGCTGCGATGGGAGGAGTCGGATATGCACTCCGAAACAGCGGTCATATAAACATGTTGAATCCGGCATCATTTACAGCGGTAGATTCTCTCTCGTTTATGTTCGATGTAGGAATGAGTTTAAAAAGTTCCAATTTTCAGGAAAATGGAATAAAAAACAATGCACGAAATTCCAGCTTCGACTATATAGCAATGCAATTTCGTCTACATCCCCGTTTAGGTATGGCTATTGCATTCACCCCCTATTCTACTTTAGGATATAATTTTACGACAACCCAGCCAGTAGAAGGGGTTGAAAATGTTACGGCAACAAACCTTTTTTATGGAGATGGCGGCTTGCAGCAAATAACAGGAGGATTAGGCTTCAAAATACTTGATAACCTTTCTATCGGAGTAAACGCCGGATATATCTACGGAACATTGCAATATCAGGCAACTAAAGCTTTCAGCGTAAGCAGTGACCAGACCAATGTATACAACAATATTGAAGTAAACAGTTATGTAGCAGACTTCGGATTGCAATATACTCAGCAAATAAATAAATCCGATAAATTAACTCTCGGATTAGTATATGGCTTGGGACATACGCTTAACTCGACAGATACGAGAGGAATACAGGTAACAGACAATTCCAGTTATTCTTCGGTTAATGAGCATGTGGTAAATGATTCATATGGTATACCGCATACCTTCGGTATAGGTTTAGCGTATAATCATGCAAGAAGACTTACTGTTGGCGTTGATTATTCTCTTGAAAAATGGTCAAAAGTAAAATATGATAATTCAACAAATGCATATAACGACCGTTCCAAAATAGCAGCAGGTATAGAATATCTGCCAGATCCTATAGGAAGAAGTTACCTGAAACGTATACGGTATCGCGCGGGAGGTTATTACAAAAGCTCATATTTAAAGCTTCCTCAATGTGATGGTCCTTCAGAATATGGAATCAGTGCAGGATTTGGTCTTCCACTTCAATTATTCCAGCGGAATACCATTCTAAACTTAACTGGACAATATGTTCATGTTACACCATCTGTTCCTAACATGCTATCAGAAAATCGTTTCGTCATTAAAATCGGCCTGACGTTTAATGAACACTGGTTCATGAAATGGAAAGTTAACTAACAAAACAACTAAATTTATATACGATGAAAATGAAGATGTTTACAATGCTGGCTGTGCTTTCATTGGGTACAACAGCAGTTTTCGCTCAAAAAGGAGTGGAAGATGGTTCTCGTTTTGGACATGGAGAAGACAGTCTCCGTTGCCTCCAGAACATCAGTATTTATACTGAATACGTAAAGACTAACAACTTCAAGGATGCATACACTCCTTGGAAAGCCGTATTTACAGAAGCTCCGTTGGCACAAGTAGGAACTTATACTAACGGTGCTAAGATTCTTCGTGCCTTGATCGCTGAATCTAAAGATGCTGCACAGCAAAAGACTTACTTAAACGAGTTGATGTCTGTACACGACCAGCGTATCAAATACTTGGATCAACTGAATGGTTTGGTTAGAAATCCGACAACAAAAGGTTCCATCTTGGGTATGAAAGCTCATGACCTTATCGTTTTCTCTGGTCCTAATCTGGATGTTAACACTGCTTATGGTATAGAAAAAGAAGCTATCGATCTGGAAAAAGAAAACGCAGATTACTTCATGTTCCAGGATATGATGGACTTGTCACTGCGTAAACTGAAAGCAGACAATACCCATAAAGAACAATTCATTCAGGACTACCTGACAGTTTCTGGTTATGCTGATGCTGCTTACAAAGCTACAACAGCAGAAAAGACTAAGAAATTACTGAAAACAGCAAAAGACAATGTAGATGCTTACTTCATCAATAGCGGTACAGCTACTTGTGAAGACATGCAGTCTATCTATGGTCCTAAAGTTGCACAGAACAAATCAAATCTTGATTATCTGAAACAGGTTATCTCTGTTATGGAAATCTTGAAATGTACAAACGAAGAAGCTTATTTCCAGGCCTCAGAAGCAGCTCATGCTATCGAACCGACTGCAGCAACAGCTCTTGGATGTGGTTACATGTACTACAAGAAAGGTGACATCAACAAGAGTGTCAGCTACTTCGACGAAGCAATCGAACTCGAACAAGATCCTATGGAAAAAGCAGAAAACTGCTACAAAGCTGCAATTGCTATTATGAGCCAGAAAATGTATGGCAAAGCAAGACAATATGCAAACAAAGCTCTTTCTTACAATCCGAACATGGGTAAAGCATATATCCTGATTGCACAGATGTATGCAGCTAGTCCAAACTGGGGTGATGAAGCAGCTTTGAACAAATGTACTTACTTCGCAGCTATCGATAAATTGCAGCGCGCCAAGAGTGTAGATCCAAGTGTTGCAGAAGAAGCTAACAAGCTGATCGGAAGCTATTCTGCATATACTCCGAAAGATGAAGACTTGTTCTTCCTAGGCTTGAAGAAGGGTGATTCAGTAACTATCGGTGGATGGATTGGTGAAACTACAACAATCAGATAAATACTTTATATGTCATATAGAGTGACCAACAAAAAACATATAATGATTTTAAACATAACAGTTGCCATCTGGGCAGCTGTTATGTTTATTTTATTGCCTGCATGTAGCAAAAAGAAAGAACTGGCAGCAGCTGTCAATGAAAAAGATTCACTGCCAGACATGCGTACTACCGGTGTCACGACTTTTATATCCGACTCTGGTATGATCCGTTATAAAATAATCACGGCCGAATGGCTGATCTACAGTGAAGTTGATACTCCTTTCTGGGCATTCGAAAAAGGCATCTATCTCGAAAAGTTCGACACGCTTTTTCATATTGATGCAAGTATAAAAGCAGATACCGCCTATTATTACGAGCCCAAGAAGCTATGGGAGCTCCGAAGCAATGTACATATCCGCAGTCAACGTGGAGATAAATTCGATACCCAGCTTATGTACTGGGATCAAGGAAAAGAAAAAATCTATTCCGATCAATTCATACGTATCGAACAGCCAGACAAAATACTGACGGGATACGGATTCGAATCGAATCAGCAGATGACAGAATATCAAATATTCAACAATACAGGTATATTTACGGTAGAAGATACGGCACCAGCTGATACGACCCAAAAATAGAAAACTCTGTACCAATTCAATATGGGACTAATTATAGAACTACTTATATCAATGGCATTTTCCGCATTCTTTTCAGGAATGGAAATTGCCTTTGTTTCTTCCAACAAGTTGCGTTTTGAAATGGAAAAGGACAATGGCATACAAGCCCGTATTTTATCCATTTTTTATCGCAATCCCAATAATTTCATTTCAACCATGCTGGTGGGAAACAATATAGCTCTGGTTGTGTATGGTATTTGGATGGCTCAACTGATAGAAGAGTATATCCTGATAGGCATTATCAATAATCAGGTAGCTTTGGTTACAATAGAAACGCTTATATCTACAGCAATCATTCTCGTAACAGGAGAATTCCTACCCAAGACTTTATTTAAGATAAGTCCTAACAGCACATTACGCGCATTTGCCATACCGACATTTATCTGTTACCTGATACTGTATCCGATCAGCCGCTTTGCCTCTTCCCTATCAACCTGTATCCTTTATCTTACAGGAACCAAAATAAACAAGGAAACCCAAGATAAAGCATTTACAAAAGTAGATCTGGACTATTTCATACAGAGCAGTATCGAAAAGGTACAAGACCAGAATGCTATTGACACCGAAATAGAAATATTCCGGAATGCACTCGACTTTTCCAGTATCAAAGTACGCGACTGCATGGTTCCGCGTACCGAAATCATTGCTGTAGATGTCAATGCCACGCTGGACGAGCTGAAAGCAGAATTCATTGAGCATGGAATAAGCAAAGTCATCGTTTACCAAGAAGATATAGACAACGTTATCGGCTATATACACTCATCCGAGATGTTTAAATCACTGACCGACTGGCGCCAGCATATACGCACAATCCCCATCATACCAGAAACGATGAGCGCCCACAAACTTATGCAGCAGCTTATGCAACAAAAGCGCTCACTGGCAATCGTTGTAGACGAATTTGGAGGAACATCAGGACTGGTTTCCATGGAAGACTTGGTAGAACAAATCTTCGGTGACATTGAAGACGAACATGATACCAACTCCAGCATAGCCAAAAATATTGGAGAAAACGAATACATATTCTCCGGACGTGTAGAAATTGAAAAAGCGAATGAGGAATTCGGATTAAAACTACCAGAAAGTGATGAATATCAAACGATAGGTGGGCTTATCCTACACGAATATCAAAGTTTCCCTAAAATGCACGAAACAATAACGATAGGAAACTTCCAGTTTAAAATCATCAAAGTTACAGCAACAAAAATAGAGTTGGTTAAGCTAAAAGTTAACAAATAAGCTATTTAAAAGCTCTTAAAATAAAAATTTTTCTATAAAAAAGAGCCTACTAAGTACATTTTTTGTATCTTCGTGCGCTAAAGAAAAAAAACAATAAACAAAAAATAATAACTTTAAATGGCAACTTTACAAACAATCAGAAGCAAAGGACCTCTTTTGGTCATTGTAATCGGTCTTGCCCTTTTTGCCTTCATTGCAGGTGATGCGTGGAAAATTCTTCAGCCGCATCAAGGGAAACAAGACGCTGGAGAAATAAATGGAAACACACTCTCCGTTCAGGACTATCAAAAAATGGTAGACGAATTCAGCGAAGTAATCAAACTGACCAACGGACTGAATTCATTAAACGACGATCAGCTGACTAATATCAAAGATCAGGTTTGGAACACATACGTAACAAACGAACTGATAGCTGCTGAAGCGAAGAAACTTGGACTGAAAGTTACAGACAAAGAACTTCAGGCTATTATCGATGAAGGAACCAATCCGCTGCTGATGCAGACTCCGTTCCGTAACCCGCAAACAGGTGCCTTCGATAAAGATATGTTGAAGAAGTTCTTGGTAGACTATGCAAATCTGGACACAAGCAAAATGCCTGCACAGTATGTTGAATACTATCAGAAGATGGGTAACTTCTGGAAGTTCATCGAAAAGACTTTAAAACAGTCTGTACTTGCAGAAAAATACCAGAACCTGATTGCAAAATCATTAATTTCAAATCCGGTCGCAGCAGAAGATGCATTCAACGGACGTACAGCTCAGTCTGACTTATTGCTGGCAGGTGTTCCTTATTCAAGCATCAGCGATTCTACAATCACAGTTTCGAACGAAGACATCAAGAAACTATATGAAGAAAGAAAAGAATCGTTCAAACAGCCTGTTGAGACACGCGACATCAAATTTATCGATGTACGTATCGTTCCTTCTGACGCCGACCGTCAGGAAGTTCAAAAAGAGGTTACAGAATACAGCAGCCAGCTGACAAATACTACAAGCGACTATGCCGCATTTGTCCGCTCTACAGGTTCTGTTATTCCGTTTGCAGATGTACCGGTAAGCAAAACAGTATTACCTTCTGACATTGCAAGCCGTTTGGATTCTACTTCTGTCAACGAAGTATATGGTCCTTACTACAACCAGGCCGACGATTCTTACAATGCGTTCAAGATTATTGCCAAGACTACAGCTCCGGACTCTATCCAGTTCCGTCAGATTCAGGTATATGCTGATACAGAAGCTAAGACAGCAACATTGGCAGACAGTATTTACAATGCACTGAAGGGTGGAGCAGATTTTGCTGAACTTGCAAAGAAATATGGTCAGACCGGCGAAGCAAACTGGGTTAACTCTCAGAGCTGGGAAGGTGCCTCACTGGATGCAGACAACGCTACTTTCATCAACAAACTGATTTCTCAGCCTGTTGACGAACTGGCAAACATCAAAGTAGGTCAGGCTAATCTTATCCTGCAGGTAATGAACAAGAAGGCGATGAAAGACAAATATACAGTAGCTGTCATCAAACGTCCTGTTGAATTCAGCAAGGAAACTTACAATAAGGCTTACAATAAGTTCAGCCAGTTTGTAGCTCAGAATACAACAATCAAGAATCTTGAAAAGAATGCAGAAGAAGCTGGATACAGTGTTACTCCACGTGCTAACTTCCGCAGCGACGAACATTATGTAGGTGGCGTAAAATCTACTCGCGAAGCTTTGAAATGGGTATTCAGCGCAAAACCGGGCGACGTTTCTCCATTGTATGAATGTGGTGAAAACGATCACCTGATGGTAGTAGCTCTGGAAGCCGTAAATCCGGAAGGTTACGTAAACATCAATAAGGTTTCTGACATGCTGAAGAGTGAAATTCTTCGCGACAAGAAAGCTGAAAAGATTATGGACCAGATGAAAGGCTTCAACTCTTTAGCACAGGTTAAGGGAATGAAAGACGCTATCAGCGATACTGTTAAACATGTTACATTCAATGCTCCTGCATTTATTGCTGTAACTCGTGCCAGCGAACCTGCAATCAGTGCATATGCATCAAAGACTGATCTGAACAAAGTTTCTGCTCCTATCAAAGGTAATGCCGGAGTTTACATGATTCAGGTATACAACAAGGAAAAAGGTACAGAGAAATTTGATGCAAAGAAAGAAGAAGCAGCTCTCTCTGGTATGGCTGTACGCTATGCCGGACAGTGCATCTACGAACTGCGCGACAAAGCTGAAATCGTAGACAAGCGTTACTTGTTCTTCTAAAATTCATTAAGATAATTTTTTGCTGAAAGAGTATAGAGGCGGGCAGACTGAGTTTTCAGTTTGTCCGCTTCGCTTTTATAACAGCTTATGCTTGCCTGTCCTCCCCTATAATCCCCCCGACAATATAGAATTTATGCCGACAGGCTATTTCAAACTTCACGGGAAACGAAACTACATCTCACCTTATTCAGAACAAAATTTGTACAAAAACAAAAATAATTTGTACAAAAATCGTCCAAGACGTGCAGACGTTTTTCCACGCATACGCAGGCCCATCCATAATCATTCCAACAGCCGGCAAGTACACAGCTGACGCCGTTTATAGACACGCCCAGACAAATTTTCTTATCCAGGTCTTCATCCACATACCAAAGTCGGACAAATGACGGGAAACAGCAAAAAGAAAGCGGAAAAACAGACGCTGACATCCATTTTCCCGCTTTCTGAAATCTATAAATAATCCGGTGTTTATTTTATCTTAATAGTTTTCCGGTTAAGCCTATTTAGCGTTTGCTTCGGCTAAGCCAGAGCTGATTCATTTCCTCCAAGGTTCTACCCTTTGTTTCAGGTACCCACTTCCATACAAAGATAGCAGCTATCACACAGATTACGCCGTACAGCGAATAGGCAAAGAACGGACTGACTTCGTACATAGCCGGGAAAGTAGACGATACGAGATAATTAAATATCCACTGGAAAGCTACTGCAATGGCAACAGCCTTACTACGGATTGTGTTAGGGAATATTTCGGCGATCAACACCCACGTAATCGGTCCCCACGACATCATAAATGCAGCAGAGTAAACAATGATACACAAAACAGCCACCATTCCGCTCACATGGAACTCATCGCAAGCCGCAGTACCCAAGGCACCGATAGCCATACCTATAGATCCGATAATAAGCAATGGCTTTCTTCCCACCTTCTCTACCGTAAAGATAGCAACCAGCGTAAAGGTAATATTTACTATACCCATAATAACCGTCTGCATCATACCGTCGCCTCCGCCGCCAATCTTTTCGAAAATACGAGGAGCATAATAAAGCACGGCATTAATACCGATAGCCTGCTGGAAGACAGAAAGTAAAATTCCGATGACAATCACAGACACACCATAAGTAAACAGCTTCTCGGTCTTCTCGGCTGTAACCGACTTAATGTCCGAGAAAATTTTCTTTGCCTTTTCCGGACCGTTGATGCGCTCCAGCACATAGAGAGCCTTTGAGTCATTTCCTTCCATAACCAGATAACGTGGAGTTTTCGGGACAAAGAAAAGAAGAATTGCAAATACGGCTGCCGGATAAGCTTCCGACAAGAACATCTGACGCCATCCGTCGGATACCAGGGTTTCTTCAGTCATTCCATCCTTAATCATGTAATTCACAAAATAAACCACCAGCATACCAAAGATTACGGCAAACTGATTACATGAAACAAGTTTACCACGAATTTCGGAAGGAGCAACTTCGGCAATGTACATCGGACTGATAGCAGAGGCCAAACCTACACCTACGCCACCCAATATACGGTAGAAATTGAATGCCAAAATCAGGGCAAACGACGTATCTCCCTTATCGAAAAAGATAAATTCCGGATAATACGAACCCAATGCCGACAGGAAAAGCAGCACAGCCGACAGACGTAGAGAATTACGCCGCCCCATGCGTGAAGCACATACTCCGGAGATGGCTCCACCTATTACACACCCGATCAATGCACTGGAAGCTGTAATGCCATGCCAAAATGCGTTTAATCCCAAATGTTTCTGAAGAGCTTGTTCCGCTCCTGAAATAACAGCGGTGTCATATCCGAAAAGAAGACCGCCCAAAATGGCCACTAAGACCAAACTAACCAAATACAAATTACTGTTTTTCACGATATTAAATTTATAGTTTTCGTACTGGTTACGAAAATACAAAATCTATTCTTTCATCGTACTTCCCGTTAAGTCTTTTTCACATTGTAATACATATTTCATCATATTAAAAATTAGTTTCTTAACGAATCTAAGCACAAATATGTAACATTTGGAACTCTCAGGCAAAAAAATTATATTTGCTACAGATTATATAAAGAAGAATTAAATGAAACGAATAAACTCATTAGAGTCTATACCAGAAAATATTGATATGCTGACAGGCATTGACCTCATAGGCAACATCAAGAATCTCTTTAAGAATCCGGTTCAAATGCCTGGATGTCTTTTCTTGCTGTGTATCCGGGGGAACTGTACAATCACTATACACCTGAACAAATACGAACTAAAGAAGAATACGATTGCCATTATTTTTCCACATCAGTTTGTACAAATAATGGATGAAAGCAAGGATTGCCGGTTTATTTTTGTAGGATTTTCTCAAAAACTGGTCCAGAGTCCTCCCATGTTTTCACGCATGATTGAATATACCCCATCGATATTTGAAGAACCGGTTATCGAACTGAGCCCCGAGGCCGCAGGGATATTCTATGAATATTTTAAGGTACTGATTAAGGCAATGCGTCTGCAAGACACCTTCATCAGGAACGAACAAGCCTATTTAATATGCAGCCAGCTGATATTAGGCTTAGGAAATATATATAAACAAAGAGAAGGAAGCGAACGCCCCCGATACAACCGCAATCAGGAAATAGTAAAGGAACTGATTCGAATTGTCATACAAAACTACAAGCAGGAACGCAACATTTCGTTCTATGCCGAGAAAATGCACTTATCGCCTCAGCATCTCAGTACGACAATCAAGAAAACAACAGGGAAAACCCTGACAGATATCATATCGACTTTTGTAATACGCGATGCCCAGGCGAAACTCCGCTCCACCGAGCTGACCATTCAGGAAATCGCATATTCATTAAACTTCCCCGATATTTCTTTCTTCGGGAAGTACTTTAAACGATATACAGGCATGTCGCCCAAGCAATACCGTAACATGGAATAGTTGGAAAAAATCCAACTATTCCTCTATAAATTTTACATCCGTCACATTCTTGTTCCGTTTGCCGTAATAAAACAAAAGGCGAATAAGATCATTCAAAGCATATACGATGGATGCTATTCCGAGAACAATAAACGGAATGGTGGCTGCCGTAAACGGATTGAAAAGGATAACAATGCCCGCAGCTAAAATCAAGACCGAAATCACATATAGAAAAACGGGAACTTTTATGATTTTGCGAACTGATATGAAGTTTATCAGCTGCGACAAACTACCCAATACGAGAAGTACTCCCAGCAGATACATCAGAATATTCACAAAAAAGTCCGGCATAATCATCAGCCAGAATCCCAGCAAAGTACTGCCCAGTGCTATAATAGGAAATGTTCTCTCCACTTCGGTATTCCTGCGCCGATAAAAAACATAGGATAACAATCCCATCAGGCCCGGCAACAAGAAAAGCACTCCTACCGTGATGACAAGATAAATAATGGCAGCTTCAGGCCATATCACCAGCAATATTCCGATTACCAGTGCACACACGCTGCCCAGGGCAGCATAACTTAATGATTTCATATGTCAGCTAAAATTTATTATAATACGAATATACCTTATTATTCGTACATAAACAAATTTCAGAACCGATTTGCCCAATGTCCTGATGATTTTTTCTTACTCACAAGAAATATTCGGCTTCTTCCGATAAAAACTTCACTTCAGAGAGGTACACTAAACAGGTCGTCTTCCTGTCCGAAACCCGACAGCCTGCAGCAAAGGCAAACAGCTTTGTGCATTATAGACAGTTTTTTTGCAAAAAAGTTTTTCTTTTATTTGGATATTCCATTTTTATCTCTACATTTGCAATCGATAATCAATTTATAATTTACACGTCATGAAACAAACAATGGTAAATACATTCTTCTGGTGGCGCCTCTTGCAACTTCATAAGTCGTAAGGGAACATCAGTCGTGTGTATATATACCATTTAACTTATAGTAATAAGATATAGCAAAAGGCTGTCGTAACTTACGACAGCCTTTTTTGTTTTTCCCCCAATAATATCACTTTTATGAAAACGTATCAAGTAGACAAGAACGGTTTTTATGGAAACTTCGGTGGAGCATATATCCCCGAAATTCTGTACCAATGCGTAGAAGATCTGAAAAACGCATATCTGGAAGTCATGGAATCGGAAAGCTTCAAGCAAGAGTTCGCCCAGCTCCTGCGCGATTATGTGGGACGCCCCTCTCCACTGTACCTCGCCAAGCGGCTTTCTGAAAAATACGGATGTAAAATCTATCTGAAAAGAGAAGACCTGAATCACACAGGAGCACACAAGATAAACAATGCTATCGGACAAGTCCTTCTGGCTCGCCGTATGGGCAAAAAACGTATCATCGCCGAAACCGGAGCCGGACAGCACGGAGTGGCTACAGCTACCGTATGTGCACTGATGAACATGGAGTGCATCGTATATATGGGCAAGACAGATGTGGAACGTCAGCACATTAATGTGGAGAAAATGAAAATGCTGGGAGCAACCGTACGAGCCGTAACTTCCGGAAACATGACACTGAAAGATGCTACAAACGAGGCTATCCGCGACTGGTGCTGTCATCCTGAAGATACTTATTACCTGATCGGCTCTACCGTAGGCCCGCACCCCTATCCCGACATGGTGGCCCGTCTGCAATCTGTCATCAGTGAGGAAATCAAAAAGCAGCTTCAAGAACACGAGGGACGCAATTACCCCGACTACCTGATAGCCTGCGTAGGCGGAGGAAGCAATGCCGCCGGTACGATTTATCATTACATCGACGACGAACGTGTCAAGATTGTACTGGCTGAAGCTGGAGGAAAAGGTATAGACAGCGGAATGTCGGCTGCCACAATCCACCTGGGCCGGTTGGGAATCATTCATGGTTCGAAAACATTGCTGATGCAGGATGAGGACGGACAAATTATCGAACCGTATTCTATCTCTGCCGGACTGGACTATCCGGGCATCGGACCCATGCATGCGAATCTGGCCGAACAGCACCGTGCAACCGTTTTTGCCATCAACGATGATGAAGCTATCCGTGCAGCTTACGAACTGACCCGACTGGAAGGTATTATTCCGGCACTGGAGTCGGCACACGCACTGGGAGCACTCGACAAGCTGTCATTCAAGCCCGAAGATATCGTTGTTCTGACTGTTTCGGGAAGAGGCGACAAGGATATAGAAACTTATTTAAACAATGAACCGGCCAACGACTGATTTTCACCCTTAAAGTTACAATACAATGACAACATATACTTATCATACCGCACATAAAGTAATGCTGGGCGACCTGCATACTCCGGTCAGTACCTACCTGAAAGTACGCGACCTCTTTCCACAAAGCGCACTGATGGAGAGCTCCGACTATCATGGAACCGAAAACAACCGTTCGTTCATCGCTTTCAACCCGATAGCAAGTATCAGCATCAACCATGGAATGGCCACAGCAGTCTTTCCCGATGATACACGTATTGAAACAGCACTGAGTGACACTTTTACGGCAGAAAATGCCATCAATGAATTTCTTTCCCGCTTCAGGGTAGAAGGAGAATATGCCGGCTACTGCGGGTTGTACGGGTATACAACATTCAATGCCGTACGTTATTTCGAACGGATTCCGGTAAAAGACAGCCGCGACCCCAAGAACGACGCACCCGAAATCCTTTACATTTTATACAAATACCTGATTGTCTTCAACGATTTCAAGAGCGAAATGGTACTGATTGAAATGCAAGATGGGGAAGGCAGCAGTCACATCCATGAAATAGAAAAAGCCATCAACAACCGGAACTATACGACTTATGATTTCTATCCCATAGGGGAAACGACCAGCACACTGACCGATGAGGAACATAAAGCCAATATCCGCAAGGGCATAGCCCACTGCCTGCGGGGAGATGTTTTTCAAGTAGTTCTCTCGCGCCGTTTCATCCAGAAGTTTCAAGGCGACGACTTCAAACTGTACCGGGCACTAAGAAGCATCAATCCGTCACCCTATCTGTTTTACTTCGATTTCGGAGGTTTCCGTATTTTCGGTTCTTCTCCCGAAACCCACTGCAAGATAGAAAACGGACAAGCTACTATCGATCCGATAGCCGGTACTACCCGGCGCAGCGGAGACAAGGAAACCGACAGGCAACTGACAGCTTCCCTCCTTGCCGACCCGAAAGAGAATGCCGAACATGTCATGCTGGTCGATTTGGCACGAAATGACTTGAGCCGCAATTGCCACAATACCCACATCGAATTTTTTAAGGAACCTCAATATTACAGTCATGTCATTCATCTGGTAAGCCGGGTAAGCGGAACACTGGAAAAGACCACCAATCCGGTACGTACGTTCATCGATACGTTCCCCGCCGGGACACTGAGTGGTGCTCCAAAAGTCCGTGCCATGCAACTCATCAGCGAAATAGAGCCACACAATCGTGGGGTGTATGGAGGATGTATCGGTTTCATCGGACTAAACGGTTCACTGAACCAGGCGATTACCATCCGAACCTTTGTAAGCCGCAACAACGAGCTCTGGTTTCAGGCCGGAGGCGGCATTACGGCACTGAGCAATGAAGAAAACGAATTACAGGAAGTCAACAACAAGCTGGGAGCACTGAAAAAGGCAATCCTTCTGGCTGAAAAATTATAAAAAGACATAGGAACAATGAAAATAGTCATCATAGACAATTACGACTCGTTTACTTACAACTTGAGTCATTTGATAAAAGAACTTGGAGCCGACGTAACAGTACTGCGCAACGATTGCTTCCAGTTGGACGAACTGGAACAGTTCGACAAAATTGTACTTTCGCCGGGACCGGGAATACCGGAAGAAGCCGGTTTATTGCTGGATGTAATCCGGAAATATGCCGGACGCAAACCCATACTGGGAGTTTGTCTGGGAGAGCAAGCCATCGGCGAAGTATTCGGCGGTAAACTGACGAATCTCGAAACAGTATATCACGGCATACAAAGTCCGGTTACCATTACTGCCGACGATTACATCTTCCACCAACTTCCCCACGAAATTCCCGTAGGACGTTACCATTCGTGGGTAGTCGATACAAACGGATTTCCAGATAGTCTGGAAATAACAGCCGTAAGTCGCGAAGGATATGTCATGGCATTGCGCCACCGGAATTATGATATTCGAGGCATTCAGTTCCACCCGGAATCAATTCTTACCCCTGATGGCAAGCAAATGATGCAAAACTGGTTAAATCACTAAAAATGTTACTACAATGAAAGAAATACTTATACGACTTTTTGCCCACGAAGAACTCTCGCACGAAGAGGCATACAACCTGATGAAGGGTATTACCCGAGGCGACTACAACGAAGCTCAGATTGCGTCACTGCTTACAGTATTCCAGATGCGCGGTATAAAGGTGAACGAACTGACCGGATTTCGTGAAGCACTTCTCACGACCCGTGTACCGGTTGATTTCTCTGATTTCGAACCAATTGACATTGTAGGTACGGGAGGTGACGGAAAAAACACATTCAATATCTCTACTTGCGCCTGCTTCGTTGTAGCAGGAGCCGGATATGCTGTCGCCAAACACGGCAACTATGGTGCCACTTCAGTCAGCGGAGCCAGCAATGTCATGGAACAGCATGGAGTCAAATTTACAAACGACGAAAGCAAGCTGCGCCGCTCCATCGAAGCATGCGGCATGGCCTATCTGCACGCTCCCCTTTTCAATCCTGCCATGAAAACCGTGGCTCCGGTTCGAAAAGCTTTGCAAGTACGTACCTTATTTAACCTCCTTGGCCCGCTCGTGAACCCGTGCCTGCCAGCCTATCAGTTGCTGGGTGTAGCCGATCTTCCGCAAATGCGACTCTACACCAATACTCTGCAGCGTCTAAACATCGGCTTTGCCGTGGTCAACAACCTCGACGGATACGACGAAATCTCTCTGACTGACGAGTTCAAGGTCATGACGAACCGTTACGAAACGATATACCGTCCTTCCGATTTGGGCTTTACCATTGCCCGACGCGAGGAGCTGTACGGCGGAAACACACCGGAAGAAGCAGCCCGGATATTCGACAATGTGCTGCAAAATCAGGCTACCAAGGCACAAACCGACTGCGTGCTGATAAATGCTTCGTTCGCCATACAGGCACGTGAACCGCAAAAACCGATAGAAACATGCGTGGCATTGGCAAAAGAGTCACTGGAAAGTGGACGGGCATGGAATACTTTCTGCAAATTCGTCAGCATGAACAACTGAAAACGTCAGCACATTTTTATTAAAACATCACCACATTTAAAAAAAACGTCACCATGAATCAAGACATATTGACCGACATTATCGCACATAAGCGAAAAGAGCTTGAGGCACAAGAAGCTGCGGTTTCTGCTTCATTTCTCGAAAACCACATCGGAAACATTGCCGCCACCCGCAGCATGAAAGAGAGTCTTCTGTCTTCTTCCACCGGAATCATTGCCGAATTCAAGCGCCGTTCCCCATCAAAGGGCTGGATTAACCGCGAAGCCGACGCCTCCGTAATTCCTCACGGCTACGAACAGGCGGGAGCCGCTGCTCTCTCCATCCTGACAGACGAGATGTTTTTTGGCGGTTCACTGAAAGATATCCGGATTGCCCGTCCGACAGTCAATCTCCCAATTCTGCGCAAAGATTTCATCATCAGCCGGTATCAGTTATTACAAGCCAAGGTTGCACAAGCCGATGCAGTACTGCTGATTGCAGCAGCCCTGACTCCGGACGAATGCAAGATGCTGGCATCCGAAGCACACGAACTGCAACTCGAAGTGCTGCTCGAATTACATCGGGAAGAAGAACTGGAATACATCAACGACCATATAGATATGATAGGCATAAACAACCGTAATCTGGGAACCTTTCATACCGACACAGAGAACTCATTTCGACTTGCCGAAAAACTTCCTCAAGACAAAGTATTGGTTTCGGAAAGCGGAATCTCACAAGCGGAAACGGTCGTCAAGTTACGTGAAGCGGGCTTCCGAGGCTTCTTGATTGGGGAGAATTTTATGAAGACCAATCATCCGGAAACTGCATTAAGCCAGTTTATCCATCATATTCATTCTGCCTTATGATAGTTAAAGTATGTGGCATGCGCCGACCCGAGAACATCCGTGAAGTAGAAAGAGCCGGAGCCGACTGGATGGGGTTTATCTGTTACCAGCGTTCCCCACGCTTTGTTCCGTCAACCCCTCTCTATCTTCCCGTACAGTCAAAGCGTATCGGAGTTTTTGTCAACGCCGATTATGAAACAATTATTACACGAGCAAGCGAACTGAGGCTCGATTACCTTCAACTGCATGGCTCGGAATCTCCCGCCCTGTGTCAGAAACTTCGGGCAAAAGGATTCAGACTGATAAAAGCATTCTCCTTTCGTAGCTCTTCGGAGGTGGAACGGACAAACGAATATGTGCCGTACTGCGATTATTTCCTCTTCGATACGCCATGCCGTGAATACGGAGGTTCGGGACGATCGTTCGACTGGAATATACTAAGCAGCTATCACGGTAACACTCCTTTCCTGCTGAGCGGAGGCATCTGCCCTGAAAGTCTGGAGGCTTTGTCCGGATTTCATCATCCTGCCTGGGCAGGAATCGACCTGAACAGTGGCTTCGAAACTGCTCCGGCACACAAAGATGTAGCAAAACTCAAACATTTTATCAAGCAATTCAGATTATTAACCAACAAATAAAACCATACAACTATGAACCGTATTAATGAATTATTCAACCGCAAACATCATGATATTCTCTCCTTATATTTCTGTGCCGGAAGCCCTACCCTGGAAAGTACTGCAACCGTTATCAGAACACTTGAACAGAAAGGCATCGACCTGATAGAAATAGGCATACCGTTCAGTGACCCGATGGCCGATGGTGTAGTTATCCAAGAGGCTGCAACCCAAGCCTTACGAAACGGAATGACACTGAAAAAACTCTTCGGGCAACTGAAAGACATCCGCCAGAACGTCAATATTCCTCTCATTCTTATGGGGTACCTGAATCCTATTATGCAATACGGCTTTGAGAATTTCTGTCAAAGCTGCCAGACATGTGGAATAGATGGCATCATTATACCCGACCTGCCTTTCAAAGATTATCAGGAAGAATACCGTCCGGTAGCCGAACGTTACAATCTGCGTATCATTATGCTGATAACTCCCGAAACCAGCGAAGAGCGTATTCGTGAAATAGACCAGCACACCGACGGATTTATTTATATGGTTTCTTCGGCAGCTACCACTGGAGCACAAAAAAATTTCGACGAACAGAAGCAAGCATACTTCCGACGCATTGAAAAGATGAAGCTGCATAATCCGCGTATGATAGGCTTCGGTATTTCGAACAGACAAACTTACGAAGCAGCTGCTGCCTATGCTTCCGGATGTATAATCGGCAGTAAATTTGTCACTCTGCTAAATGAGGAAAAAGGAGATGCCGGAAAGGCCGCCGACCGCCTGAAGCATCTGCTGGAGTTATAAAATTAAAAGATATAAAGCTCCGATAAAAACAAAAATGAAACTGCAACGGGGTGCAAACAATTGATTTATCACAATAAAACAAGCATTTTGTTATTTTATTAAATCAAACATTACAAGGTTATAACTCTTTTTACTATCTTTGTGACAAATTAAGCAATAGACACGAACATGATTAAGCCAGATTATCCTTCCGTTTTGCTAATCTATACCGGAGGTACGATTGGAATGATCGAGAATCCGGAAACAGGAGCACTGGAAGCTTTCAACTTTGACCAACTTCAGGAAAATGTTCCGGAATTGAAACGTTTCAATTATCGTATCTCGTCTTACCAGTTCAACCCTCCCATCGATTCGTCCGACATGGAACCTGCTTTATGGAGCAAACTGGTAAAGATTATCCATTACAATTACGATAATTTCGATGGTTTCGTTATTCTGCACGGAACGGATACCATGGCTTATACGGCGTCGGCACTCAGCTTCATGCTGGAAAACCTAAGCAAGCCTGTCATCCTGACAGGAAGCCAGCTACCCATCGGCGTGCTGCGTACCGACGGAAAAGAAAATCTGATAACCTCTATCGAAATAGCTGCGGCCAAACATCCGGACGGACGAGCTATCGTACCTGAGGTGTGTATCTTCTTTGAAAATCTATTGCTGCGCGGAAATCGTACCACCAAAATCAACGCTGAAAATTTCAATGCTTTCCGCTCGTATAATTATCCTCCTCTGGCTACTGCAGGAATACACATCAAATATGAATACGACCGTATCCGCAAGGCAGACTTAAATCTTCCGATGCACCCGCATTATGTATTCGACACCAATGTGCTTATTCTTACGATATTCCCCGGCATTCAGGAGAATGTAGTAAGTAATGTATTCCGTATACCAGGACTGAAAGCGGTAGTCCTGAAAACATACGGTTCGGGAAATGCGCCACAAAAGCCTTGGTTCATTCGTCTGCTTAAGGAGGCAACACAACGAGGTATCGTTATTGTGAACATCTCTCAATGTCCGGCAGGCATGGTAGAGATGGGACGATATGAAACGGGACTGCACCTGCTGGACGCAGGTGTTATCAGCGGATATGATGCTACGGTAGAAAGTGTATTGACAAAACTGATGTTCCTGCTCGGCCATAACCTGACTCCCAGGGAAGTACGTGCCGAAATGAACCGTTCCCTTGTTGGAGAATTTACCCGTCCTGAATTGTAACATCTTTGTAATACCTATTTCATCGTGACGAAACAAAAAAGCACCACCTTTGCACCAATAAATAATAAACAAAGCACTATGAACGATTATCGTATTCTTGTTGTAGACGATGAAGAGGACCTCTGCGAGATTCTGAAGTTCAATCTCGAAATGGAAGGATATACAGTAGACACAGCTAACTCTGCCGAGGAGGCTTTGAAACTGGATATTGCACAATACAACTTACTACTGCTGGATGTGATGATGGGAGAAATTTCCGGTTTCAAGATGGCGCGTATGCTAAAGGCAGACAAAGATACCGCCGAAATACCTATCATCTTCATTACAGCAAAAGATACGGAAAATGATACAATCACCGGATTCAACCTGGGAGCTGACGACTATATTTCAAAACCTTTCTCCCTGCGTGAGGTTATCATGCGTGTAAAGGCTGTATTGCGTCGTACTGCCGGCGTACAAATCAAGGAAGAAGAACAGATTCAGTATAAAGGACTTATTATCAACATTCCTCAAAAGAAGGTAACAATAGATGGCGAAGAGGCTTCTCTTACCAAAAAGGAGTTCGAAATTTTATTGCTGCTGCTCCAAAATCAGGGACGAGTATTTTCACGCGAAGATATCCTTGCCAAGGTATGGAACGATGAAGTATATGTACTCGACCGTACCATTGATGTAAATATTACTCGCCTGCGTAAAAAAATAGGAAATTACGGCAAATATATAGTAACCCGACTCGGATATGGTTACTGCTTCGAATGTGAATAATTCAAAGGATTACCATGACTAAACTTTCATACCGCTTACTACCATTCAGCAAACGGCTTTTTCTTTCAGTAGTATCCTTATTTCTTGCCTTTGCTGTCTGCTTTATGCTCTTTCAGTATCAGCGTGAAAAATCATATAAAAGCGAATTGCTGAACACGCAGTTACAGAATTATAACGCACAGTTATACGACTTTATCGGCGAGAACGACAATTTCAGTGTCGATACCTTACAGCACTATGTTACTACGCATATGATTCCCAATCTGCGCGTAACACTTATTACTGCCGAAGGTGAGGTACTTTATGATAATACTCAGAAGGATATAAGCCAGTTTAAGAATCATAGCTCCCGAAAAGAAGTTCAAGACGCTCTGATGTATGGCAGTGGATATTCCATCAGTCGTTATTCGGAAAGTCTGAACGGAGAAGAATTTTTTTATTCTGCACGTTACTACCCTGCCAAGCAGGTTATTATACGCTCTGCCTTACCTTACAATGTAAGCCTAAGCGAGCATCTGCGTGCTGATTCAGGCTTTGTTTGGTTTACCATTATCATCAGCCTGATATTGATGACGCTGTTTTACCGCTTTACACATAAGCTGGGAACTTCTATTACTCAGTTGCAACAGTTTGCCTTGAAAGCTGACCGCAACGAGCCGATAGACCTTGATATTCTGGAAACATTTCCAAAGAATGAGTTGGGAGAGATTTCGCAACATATCATAAAGATATATAAGCGATTACACCGGGCAAAGGAAGCACTGTACATCGAACGTGAAAAATTGATTTCACACCTGCAGACTTCGCATGAAGGACTCGGAGTTTTTACCCGTGAACGAAACGAGATTCTGGTAAATAATCTGTTTACTCAATATGCAAATACGATTTCCGACCATAATCTTGCCTCTACAGAAGAAGTTTTTTCAATACCGGAACTGGCGCCCATTACGGACTTCCTGAACAGAAATGAGGGTAATTTCCACAAGGAAGAAAAAAGATTCTCCTTGCATATCGACAAGAATGCACGTTCATTTTCGGTAGAATGTATCATCTTTCAAGATCATGCTTTCGAAATTTCTATCATCGATATTACGCAGGAAGAGGAACAGGCTCGATTGAAACGCCAGCTTACCCAGAATATTGCACACGAGTTGAAAACACCGGTAAGCAGTATACAGGGATATCTGGAAACAATCCTGAACAATCCTAATATATCTCCGGCTACGATGCATACATTTCTGGAGCGCAGTTATGCACAGAGTAACCGTCTGACGATTCTATTGCGTGATATATCGGTACTGACCCGCATGGATGAAGCTCCACATCTTGTAGAGATTGAAACAGTAAACTTGAGCAAGATGATAGAGAACATGTTGAACGAAGTTGCACTGAATCTGGAAGAAAAACAAATAAAGGTTGTCAATAAGCTACCATTCGACCTGAAACTAGAAGGCAACAGTTCACTTATCTATTCTATTTTCCGTAATTTAATGGATAATGCGATTGCGTATGCAGGAACAGGAGTTACGGTCACAATTAACTGTTTCCGCGAAGATGAGAAATTCTACTACTTCAGCTTCTCTGATACGGGCGTGGGAGTACCGGAAGAACACCTGAACCGCTTGTTCGAACGCTTCTATCGCGTAGACAAAGGACGCTCACGTAAATTAGGAGGAACAGGATTAGGACTTGCCATTGTGAAGAATGCCGTACTTTTCCACGGCGGTACAATCTTTGCAAAGAACAATCCTCATGGTGGACTGGAATTCGTCTTCACTCTACAAAAAAATAAAGAGAATTAATTCAGGAGTACACAACTCTAAAAGTTGAACATACTAAAATTCCCTTGTCAAGCTCTATTACACAGAACATGACAAGGGAATTTTCTATTATAACCTTCCGAAAAAAGCATTCAATTGACACACCAAGTACACACAAAATCAGGATTTACCAGATAATGCAAGCTAAAGCAAGCTTTACGGACAGTACGGAACTCTTGCCCCTCGCACCGACCTTCTGCTAAAAGCTGAAACGGATATATGCGAAGATGCGTCAGAAAGTCGACCTCTTCCACTCCCATCAGCTTATACATTGTCTCTTTTGCCGACCAGTGTACAAGCAGATAAGAAGTATCTGTCGCGTCATCAAACTCCTCCGGATACATAAAACGCCCTACCACCTTACGTACTCGTTCGGATACATATTCAATATCAACGCCAACGTCCTTCTGTGAATGCAATCCGACAGCTACATATCCACGCGTATGAGAAATGGTAATATGAAAACTCCCGTCAGTAAGATAAGGTTTTCCCGAAGGAAGATGCCGGATATGTTTTTCTTCGCCACATAATGTACGCAACAGTACTCGCACCGCCAGATATTCCAACCGACGTGATTCAGCTTTGAGACATGCAAGTTCTTCATCGTAAGGTAATGCCGTAGAAGTCAGCATTTCTCGCAACTGTTCTGCAGTTTCTTCCACGCGCCAGACTGCAAAGCAGGCTTCCTCTTCATTCCATTTCTTCCACAATGGCATACATTTACTCTTCTTTTTCCTTTTCCGGCTTTTTGCCGACAGTTACTTTTACTTTTACAATACGACGAGCGTCCATTTCCAGAATCTCGAACCGGTAACGATTGAAATTAATGACTTCATGCAGTACAGGGAATTCTCCTTTCAGCTCCAACAACAGACCAGCCAATGTATCAGCATCCCCTGCCACACTTTCAAAATCATCCGGATCAATCTCCGCTAATTTATAGAAATCGGACAATAATGTTTTTCCCTCGAATATATATACATTCTCGGATATCTTTACATATGTACGTTCTTCTTCATCGTATTCATCGTTTATCTCACCGACAATCTCTTCGATGATATCTTCCATAGTCACAATACCCGACGTACCACCAAACTCATCGACAACAATTGCAATATGAATTTTGTTTGCCTGAAAATCGCGCAACAAATCGTCAATCATCTTCGTTTCCGGCACAAAGTACGCCGGACGAATCAAATTCTGCCATTTAAAGTCAGCTCCTTTATCAAGATAAGGCAACAAATCTTTGATATACAAAATACCTTTAATATTGTCACGTGACTCTTCGTACACCGGAATTCGTGAATACGCATTATCCACGATACACTTTATCACATCAGGGAACGGAGTATTTATCTCTAAGTCTACAATATCGAGCCGGGAAGTCATAACTTCTTCAGCCGTTTCTTCACCAAACCGGATAATACCTTTCAACATATTACTTTCTTCGGATATTTCATTTTTATCCGTCAGTTCAAGTGCCTGCGAAAGATCATCGACCGATAAATTGGGGACTTTCCGTTTACGGGTCAGCTTATTAATCAAAAAAGTAGAGTGTACCAGCAGATTTGAAACCGGTTTAAACACTGAAAGCAACACAGAAATGACCGGAGCCGCCTTACGACAGAATTTCAATGTATTCTGCGCTGAGTAAATTTTCGGCATAATTTCGCCAAAAAGTAATAACAGAAACGTAAGTACAACGGTAATCAGTATAAACTCCAACAGTTTAGCATCACCAAAATCTATCACACTGGCAAAAAAGAAATTGCACAACATGATAATTGTCACATTGACAAAATTATTCGAAATAAGAATTGTGGCAAGCAAACGCTCCGAATCATCAAGCAATGCCTTAATGCGCGAGTCGGAAGGATGCTCATTCTCTTCAATTTTACTAAGATCGGAAGGAGAAAGCGAAAAAAAGGCTATTTCGGAAGCCGAAACAAAGCCAGAAGCATACAAAAGTAAAATTGCAAGTATTAATGCAATCATAGCCCCTACAGTAGGGGGCACGACGGTCACTCCGTCACATAAATCCCGTAAATAGGATATACACGAGTCAGGGTCCAAGGAATAAATATTTAGTTAAACATCAATTATCATATTGTCTCTTTCACTATAAGCGTGTAGTTCCGCCTCGTCGTTATTCCACGACTTCAACCTTTTCTACATGCCTATGGTGAAAGAGCTGTCAGTTTAGAACGGCAAATCGTCGGAAGCATCGGCCGGCTGCGACGGCTGAGCAGCCGCTGGTTGCTGAGCTGTTACAGGCTGTGCAGGCTGCCCCGAAGCAGATTGTGCCGAACGCGGTGTAAGCATTTCCATATTATCGGCAAAAATTTCTACTACATAACGCTTTACCCCATTCTGATCATCATACGAACGAGAGCGAATTTTACCTTCAATATACAGTTTATCACCTTTATGTACGTACTTCTCGGCTGTTTCAGCAAGACCGCGCCACAATACAATGTTGTGCCATTCTGTACGTTCGGGAACCTGTGTTCCATTAGGTAACGTATAGGCACGGTCGGTAGTAGCCAAAGGAAATGTTGCCACTGCTACACCACTGTCCAAGTAACGCACATCGGGATCTTTTCCCACATTGCCAATCAACTGAGCTTTATTTAATGACATAATCTATTATCTTTTAAGTATTCTGTTCCAAAATTAGAGAAAAAAAACGAGATGTCAAGCGAGATACAGGAAATTTATGCAAATCGTCAACCAAAACTCGCTGATATGTATTGCCGATGGAAGCCGTTTCGGGTATAGTGATTTCATAACAATCGGCATAAATTATACGATGCGACAAGACATGTTTTATTCCCTTTGCGACTAATCTGACATGAATCACCTCACAAGTACCAAACAAGTCCGCAAACTCCTGACATTGCAGAACCTGGTGTTCGTCAAGTTCGGTTTCGGTTTCTATTAAAGGAAATTCATATAAATTATGCCAGATGTCTCCCGCCCCACGCTTATATATATAGGTATATATACCTGCATGTACATAAAAATAATGAAAATAGCGGTTTGAAACCTTCGTTTTATGTGCTTTACGAGGCAGCTCTTCTACCAGCCCCTTTTGCAAAGCTACACAACTATCAGACAAAGGACAAAACATACACGCAGGAGAAGAAGGCACGCACTGCAATGCTCCAAAATCCATTATAGCCTGATTATATAGTGCAGGGCGTTCCTTATCCAGCAGTTCATCGGCCAAAGCAGCAAAAATTTTCTTTCCAGCACTGGTATCGATAGGGTCTTCCACTCCCATCCAGCGAGAAATCACCCGATAGACATTACCGTCAACAACCGCACAAGGCATATCATAAGCAAAAGAACAAATGGCAGCAGCCGTATAATCGCCCACTCCTTTCAACTTACGTACTTCCGGATAGGTATCGGGAAATGCTCCTTTTTTAACTATAGAACGGGCTGCTTCATGAAGATTCCTGGCACGAGAATAATACCCCAATCCCTGCCAGTACCTCATAACTTCATCTTCATCGGCTTCAGCCAATGTCTGATAATCGGGAAACCGCTCAATAAACCGGCAATAATAATCGTACCCTTGCACAACACGCGTCTGCTGCAAAATAATTTCCGATATCCAGATTTTATAAGGATTTTTCGTATTTCTCCAAGGTAAGTCACGCTTATTATCTTTATACCAATCTATAATCTTATCGCCTAACAAACTCATTTAAAATGACAATTCAATATTTATACCAATTAAATTTTCAGCAAAAATAAGTGTTTTAGCAGAGCCTGAGCTACTTTTTACAAAATTTGTTTGAAAGAAATTTCTTTGAGAACGAGAAAAGCTATATATTTGCAATCCAAAAAATTAAGATAACGTATAACAATAATTATTAGCGAAATGACTAAAGCAGATATTGTAAACGAAATTGCTAAAAACA
>HF993290.1 GCA_000436795.1 Bacteroides sp. CAG:1076 | reverse complement strand
TAGATTAATATATCGGCTGGGACAGCCGTAAATCAATAAGAAAAGTATGGGAAATTTAGTAGCAATCGTAGGACGTCCCAATGTGGGAAAGTCGACGCTGTTTAATCGTCTGACTAAAACGCGTCAGGCTATTGTAAATGAACAGGCCGGAACACCCCGCGACCGCCAGTACGGTAAGTCGGAATGGCTGGGAAAAGAGTTTTCGGTGGTAGATACCGGAGGCTGGGTAGTTAATTCGGATGATGTTTTTGAAGGAGAAATCCGTAAGCAGGTAGTTTTGGCTATGGATGAAGCCGATGTTATTTTGTTTGTGGTTGATGTAACCAACGGAGTAACCGATCTGGATATGCAAGTGGCTTCTATATTGCGCCGTTCCAAGACTCCGGTCATAATGGTTGCAAATAAGACTGACAATAACGATTTGCAATACAATGCGGCAGAATTCTATTCTTTAGGTTTGGGAGATCCTTATTGTATTTCTGCATTGAGCGGAAGTGGAACAGGGGATTTGCTGGATTTGATTGTAAGTAAATTCAAGAAAGATTCTGATGAAATACTGGACGAAGAAATTCCACGTTTTGCTGTTGTGGGACGGCCTAATGCAGGAAAGTCTTCTATCATTAATGCTTTCATCGGAGAAGAACGTAATATTGTGACTGATATAGCTGGGACAACTCGTGATTCTATTTATACACGTTACGATAAGTTTGGATTTGATTTCTATTTAGTCGATACAGCAGGTATCCGTAAAAAAAATAAAGTCAGCGAAGATCTGGAATATTATTCGGTCGTTCGTTCTATTCGGTCTATAGAAAATTCAGATGTCTGTATTCTGATGCTGGATGCAACGAGAGGTATAGAAGGGCAGGACTTGAATATCTTTTCGCTGATACAGCGGAATCAGAAAGGACTGGTTGTTGTGGTAAATAAATGGGATTTGGTGGAAGAAAAGACTACGAAGGTAATGAAAAATTATGAAGAAGCCATTCGTAACCGTTTTGCTCCGTTTACTGATTTCCCGATTATTTTTGCTTCTGCATTGACCAAACAGCGAATTTTTAAGGTGTTGGAAGCTGCGAAAGAAGTTTATCATGCACGTACTACCAAAATACCAACTGCTCGTTTGAATGAAGAGTTGCTTCCTTTGATAGAGGCTTATCCGCCACCTTCGAACAAGGGAAAATATATCAAAATCAAATATATTACCCAGTTGCCGAATACGCAGGTTCCGTCGTTTGTGTTCTTTGCAAACTTACCTCAGTATGTGAAGGAACCATATAAGCGTTTCCTTGAAAATCAGATACGCGAACGTTGGAAACTTTCGGGTACTCCTATAAATATTTTCATTCGTCAGAAATAATTGGGTATTTCTGGGCGTTTGTGGAAAATCTTCTTTTTAGTTGTTTAAAACTGGAAAGAAGATTTTTTTATATGTAGATAGTATATGCGTACCTAATTATCTTATGCATAATTGTTGGTTGCCTAAAAATATATATCTTTATTTATAATTTCTTGAAAGGCGGGAGAATTACAATTAAATCTAATATTTTATGAAAAACTATGTTTTAATAATTGTTTGTATGCTATGTTCGACGACTGCATTTGCCCAATATTGTAGTCTTCAGAAAGGACAGAAACTTTATTATGAAGTTCTTACAGGTGAAAAGAAAATCGAAACCTATACTTCAGTAGTGGGTGTGGAAACTAAGAATGATTCTACTTTTATTACTTTGGGAGATTTTGCTCCAAAGATGAATGAAAAAATGAAGGATACCTTGTTTTACCGCAAAGTGGCTTATGCAAATGGCAATACGCTGGTTTATTTACAGGATGGAGAATCTATGAAGAATAATATGTTTGGCATGATGGCAGCAGCCTTGAATAGAAACGATATGACTGCGGCAAAGGAGAAGTTTGACGTAAGCGGACAGATTTGTTTACTTTTAAATGAAAGGCAGAGAAAAGGAGATAAAATTAAGGCTAATGAAATGAGTATCCGGATAAAGCCTGTAACGATGACTGTTTCGATGAAAGGTGAATATGAGGGAACAGAAACCATTTCTACCCCAGCAGGTCAGTTTGATTGCGTAAAAGTGACTTATTCCATGAAGATGAAGTTTTTTATGTTCTCCGATGAAAGTCAGATTACCGAATGGTATGCCAAAGGTGTAGGGCTGGTGAAACAAGAAGAAAAGGGTCGGAAGCTTGGGCAGAAGATGGTAAAAACACTAACGAAAATAGCGGAGTAGCCTTTATCCAGAAAGAGGCTTAAATGAAAAAACGGATACTCATTCATGATTAAATGGAAAGAGTATCCGTTTTTTTGTTGAAGGATGAAGGGGAATTAATTATCGTATTTCTTTTTCTCCTTCCGACTTGACTTTTTTAAGCAAATCAGATGCAAAGATAAAGTCGTTCAAACGTTGATTGGTAGCACTGAATACTTCATTCTTTGTTCCTTCCCATTCTTTATGCCCCTGATAAATATATAATATGCTGTCACCTATCCCCAATACTGAATTCATGTCGTGAGTATTGATTACAGTAGTCATGTTGTATTCGGTTGTGATATCATGAATCAGCTCATCGATCACCAGAGAAGTCTTAGGGTCCAATCCGGAGTTTGGTTCGTCGCAGAACAAGTATTGTGGTTGGAGAGCGATGGCACGAGCTATAGCTACACGTTTCTGCATACCGCCGCTTATTTCCCCTGGATATTTATTTTTAGCATCTATCAGATTTACACGGTCCAGACAAAATTCTGCACGTTTGATTCGTTCACGGTAAGTCATATTCGAAAACATGTCAAGTGGAAACATGACATTCTCTAATACTGAAAGAGAATCGAATAAAGCAGCGCTTTGAAATATCATACCCATTTCCCGGCGTAGGGCTTTTTTCTCTTTTTTCCCCATGGTGATCAGGTTACGTCCGTCGTATAACACTTCTCCTTTTTCGGGAGTGAGCAATCCCACCAGGCATTTCATGAGTACCGTTTTTCCTGATCCACTTTGTCCGATAATCAGGTTGGTCTTGCCGTTTTCGAAGATGAAATTGATGTCGTTTAGTACGGTACGGTCTTCGAATGATTTATAAAGTGATTTTATTTGTATCATTGTTTAGCTGAGTAATTGGGTAAGTATTAAGTCGGAGAACAGAATAAGCACGCTGCTGCATACTACTGAATCTGTACTTGCCTTTCCTACTGCGATGGAACCTCCTTCTACGGTGTATCCAAAGTAAGCAGATACACTGGCTATGATAAATGCAAATACTAACGATTTAATGAAGCTGCACCATACATACCATTCGACGAAGCTGTATTGAAAACCATATTCCAGGTCGGTAGCATTGGTAATGCCCGCAAACCAAGCTGTGCAGAAGGCACCTATGATTCCTGCAAAGATACTGAATATTACCAGTAAAGGAATCATTGTCATCAGTCCTAAAATTTTAGGGAGAATCAAGTATGAAGCCGAGTTTACTCCCATTATTTCGAGTGCGTCAATCTGTTGGGTGACACGCATTGTTCCGATTTCGGAAGCAATGTTTGAGCCGACTTTACCTGCCAGAATCAAACACATGATGGAAGACGAAAATTCCAGTAATAGAATTTCACGTGTAGTATATCCTACTACGAAACGTGGCATCCATGGACTTTCTATGTTCAATTTTATTTGTATACAGATAACTGCACCTATGAAAAATGAAATCAGCAGTACAATGCCGATAGAATTAATGCCCAGTTGCGCCATTTCGTTACGATACTGCTTAAGGTACATCCGGAATCGCTCTGGACGAGCAAATACTCTTCCCATCAGCATGAGGTATTTGCCTAAAGTCGTAATTGGTCTTACCATATTTATTGAGTCTAATTTTATGCAAAAGTACTGTTTTTTAGCTATATTATAATAAAAGCATAGACGAAAATGGGTGGAAGTACCACAGAACCCAAGATTTTTACTACTTTTGCTGCTGCAATGAAGGCCTTGATTCTTCATACTTAATTCTTTATTAAACAGCTTTATGGCAGAACAGGAAAATCAACAACATAATGCGGAAGAAACATTTGAGCTTCCAGCAGACGGACGCATGGTTCTTCGTACGGAGAATTTGGTAAAGAAATATGGCAAACGTACGGTGGTTAGCCATGTTTCTATCAATGTGAAACAGGGAGAAATAGTCGGATTGTTAGGACCGAATGGGGCTGGAAAGACTACTTCTTTTTACATGACGACCGGATTGATTGTTCCTAATGAGGGGCATATTTATCTGAATAATCAGGATATAACTGATTATCCTGTATATAAACGTGCGCAGAATGGCATCGGATATTTGGCACAGGAAGCTTCTGTTTTCCGTAAAATGAGTGTGGAGGATAATATAGCTTCCGTACTGGAGCTAACCAAGACTTCAAAGGAATATCAGAAAGAAAAGCTTGAAAGCCTGATTGCTGAGTTTCGCTTACAGAAAGTTCGTAAGAATTTGGGCGACCAGTTGTCGGGTGGTGAGCGTCGTCGTACAGAAATAGCACGTTGTCTGGCTATAGACCCGAAATTTATTATGCTTGATGAACCTTTTGCCGGTGTCGATCCTATTGCCGTGGAAGATATCCAGCATATTGTGTGGAAACTGAAAGATAAGAATATCGGTATTTTGATTACTGACCATAATGTGCAGGAAACATTGAGTATTACAGATCGTGCTTACTTGTTGTTTGAGGGTAAGATTCTTTTCCAGGGTACTCCTGAAGAACTTGCCGAGAATAAAATTGTACGTGAAAAATATTTGAGTAATAGTTTCGTACTCCGTAGAAAAGATTTCCAGATGAAGGAAATACGTGAGTAGACTGTTCGTGTCTTGCGGACTTGCGGAGTGATCAGTTCTTTCCCGAAGAGAATGAAAAAGTTGCGGACTTGCAATTCGTGACATAAAATCGTAAAACACTCCGTATGTGTTTTTTGTAAATTTTACTTAGACATTTTGGTTTTTGCAAGATTAAACACTATTTTTGCAAACTCTTTGAATAGACTGGAATATAGTAATAATTAAATAAATAAGTCGGAAATGAATATTTCATTGCAAAACGTAGACAAGGTAAGCGCAGTGCTTACTGTTCAGATTGAAAAGGCTGACTATCAGGAAAAAGTTGAAAAATCGCTGAAAACTCTCCGTCAGAGAGTAAATATGCCCGGATTCCGTAGAGGTATGGTTCCTATGGCTTTGATTAAAAAGCAGTATGGTACTTCTGTATTGATTGAAGAAGTTGATAAATTGATGCAGGAAAAGGTTGGCGAATACATTCGTGAAAATAAGGTAAATATGCTGGGTACTCCGCTGCCAAAGGAAAACAATGTAAATTTCGAAACTGATGAAAACTTTGAATTCTCATTCGATATCGCATTGGCTCCTGAATTCAATGTAGAATTGTCTAACAATGATACGATTGACTACTATGATATCAACGTAACAGATGAAATGGTAGATCAGCAGGTTAAGATGTATACTCAGCGTACAGCTAAATATGATAAAGTTGAGGAATATCAGGACAATGATATGCTGAAAGGTCTGTTGGCAGAACTGGATGAAAACGGTAATACCAAAGAAGGTGGTCTTCAGGTAGAAGGTGCTGTAATGATGCCTACATACATGAAGAACGATGACCAGAAAGCTATCTTCAATGGTGCTAAAACTAATACAGTTTTGGTATTCAATCCGGCAACAGCATTCGATAATAACGAAGCTGAGTTGGCTTCATTGTTGAAGATTAAGAAAGAAGAAGTTGCAAATTATAAAGGTAACTTCAGCTTCCAGATTGAAGAGATTACTCGTATGATTCCGGGTGACCTGAATCAGGAGTTGTTCGATCAGGTTTTGGGCGAAGGAAAAGCTCACAGTGAAGAAGAATTCCGTGCACAGATTAAAGAAACAATTGCTAAACAGTTTGAAGCTGACAGCGACTACAAGTTCTTGATTGATGTTCGTAACTATGTTGTTAACAAGATCGGTAAATTGGAATTTGCTGATGAACTGATGAAACGCATCATGTTGGAAAACAACAAGGAAAAAGGCGAAGAATTCGTTGCTGAACATTACGAAAAGAGCCTTGAAGAGTTGACATGGCACCTGATCAAGGAAAAACTGGTTGCAGCAAACGATATTAAAGTTGAACAGGCTGATATCACTAATATGGCAAAAGAAGCAACACGTGCTCAATTTGCTCAGTATGGTATGATTAATGTACCTGATGAATTGTTGGAAAACTACTCTAAGGAAATGCTGAAGAAACGTGAAAGCGTAGAAGCACTGGTTAACCGAGTTATTGAAACTAAGTTGTCAGATATCCTGAAAGGTCAGGTTACATTGAACCATAAAGCTGTTTCAGCAGAAGAATTCAATAAAATGTTTCAGTAATTTCCCTGCGGTAAGCTGAGGCGAATTGCTAAAACTTGCTAAAAGAGGGGCTTTTGGTCTGGCTTTCGTCCGATTGAACAGCAGTTTTTGTACTTTTGTTCTATATGGGAAGAAGCGGTCAAAAGCTTCTCTTTTATTATTTTATTATTTACAATTATATAGATTTGACTAATGGACGATTTTAGAAAATATGCCACCAAGCATTTGGGTATGAGTAGTATGGTGCTTGACGACGTAATTA
>HF993289.1:35156-40573 GCA_000436795.1 Bacteroides sp. CAG:1076 | reverse complement strand
CCGTTGGCTGCACGCGAACCGTAGATGGCCGTAGCGTTGGCATCTTTCAATACTGTAATGCTTTCGATATCAGCTGTATTGATGTTGGCCAGCGGGTTGAATGCACGATTCAAACTGGCTGATTCTGCATCTGTATCCGAATTCATCGGCATGCCATCGATGATGTAAAGAGGCTGTGTACCCGAGTTTACAGAACTTTCACCTCGGATGTAGACGTTTGCTTCAGCACCCGGCATGCTGGTTGAGTTGTTCATCTGTACACCCGGCATGCTTCCTTCCAGTGCTTTCATAAAGTTGGCATCCGTATGTGATTCAAGGGTAGTAGGACTTGCCACGTTGGCGGCTCCTGTGAATGTGCTTTTCTTGGTCACTCCGTAACCGGTTACCACAACTTCATCCAGCACCTCCGTGTCCGATTGCAGTGTTACGCTTAATACCGGCTTGATGTCAAGTTCTCGGCTTTTCATACCGATGAACGAGATAACTACTTTTTTAGCATTTGCCGGTACATTGCCCAACGTGAATTTTCCATCCATGTCGGTAACTGTTCCCGTGTTGGTTCCTTTAATAAGAACGGAAGCTCCCACGATAGGGAGATTGTCTTCTTCTGAGATGACCACTCCTGTCACCGTCGATACCTGTGCCATCGCTATGCTGATGCAGGCAAAGAGACAAGTACAGATTAAAAACAATTTTTTTTTCATAAAATCTCTCGTCTTTAAATTAAGTATAACTATTTAGAATTGTAAACAAGAAAGAATTGTCTGCTGCCTTTGTAATGGATGCAAAAAATTCTTTTCGCTTGCTGCGAAGAATATCGATGTCGATATTTTTCAGGTTTTTTGCCTTTGCACCTTTTATAAATATGTATCTACAGTCAGACATTCTTTAAACATCTTTTTATTTCAATTGGAAACTGATAATGATTTATTTCAAACTGTTTTTTATTATTTGCTGGCAAAATTATAGATTATTTTTTCATTTTGTATCGTAAATACGACAAAATGTTATTCGGAAAGATGGATTTTTTTTGATATGATATCTCCTTTCAGCATCTATTGCAATAAAAAAAACAGTCCAGATGGTAGTGATACGAATGTATTTCAGTACTATGGTGATTTTATGCTGATGTACTGCTGTAGGTGAATCGCGGCGGGTAGACTATGAAATTTCGCGGATTTACTGAAAAATTATAGCCTTTTATGGATTATGAAGCCGACAGTCTGCATAATCCATAAAAGGCCGTTCTGAAAAATATCGTTTCCTTTTATGACTTTTTCCGTCTGATGATATATCCTGAAATCAGACTCCATAATACGCCGATTCCGGCAAAAAAGATAAATACCAGCGTGCCCTTTCCCAATACGGTATAGATACGTCCTGTATGAATTTCCTGAGCGAAATTCCACAACGAGATAGGCATTGTTGCCAGATTTTCGGGCATGGGAGCAAAATTACTGCCTTCTTCGTACTCGGTTATGCAGTCTTTCCCATTGAAATCGTCGCTGTAGCCTGTAATAGCATGATTGCCGAAGGGCGGTCCTGCTGTTTCAGAAGCTGTTTCCCCGGTAAAGTAATCGGTAATATGGTTCGAGTTTCTGTTCCAGACAAACATTCCGCTGAAAGAGCCTGTAAGCCAGTTGCCTTGTTTGTCGCGTTGCAGTACGTTTAGTCCCATGACGCTGACGGGAGGGGTTTTGCGAAGCTTCACCGGAATAGCCTGAAGTGATGTCAGCGAATAGAACCCTTCTGAAGTGGAAAGCAGCCAGTCGCCTTGCTGTTCGTCGTAGCGGAGCATCCGCAACTTGTCGTTCCATGCGTTGAAAGAGTCGAGTTGTGTGAAAGGAATAGCAGGCACTTTTCCGTATACTAAGGCCAGAAGTACAGGTGGGCGCAGGCTCCATCCGGTCAGTGCAATGAAGAGTGTCAGCACGATAGTCGTTCTGCCTATTTTGTCGTGCCACGACAGGGATGTCTTCAGCAAGGAAACACTTGTCTTTGCAGAGCGTCCCGCCTGTTTCATTCGACGGATATATTTAGGTAAGATCCAGTAAATGATACCACTCACCGAGAGGATAATCAAAATGATTGCGAGGATATCCATAAGCAGTTTGCCGAAAATGCCAAACAGCTCGCCGCTGTGCAATAGCCAGACAGTACGGAAAAGCGATACCTTCCCGTCGTATCCTTCGGGAGCCTGTAGAGTGAGTTGCCGGAAGTACCGGTATGGGGTTGTGGCATAATACAGATGAGAGCGCCCGATGACAATCAGGCTGTCACCGTGTGTCGTGATATCCGAGATGCGCTCACCTTCCTGGAGAGGTAGGTTGACCGCTTGCCAGCCCGACTGCCGGTTGTAGCGGTAGAGTCCGAACTGACCGGCGGCGAACAAATCTTCTTGGGGAGTGATTGCCATACCCCGTATGTTGCGCCAGTCTACTCCGTGCGGAAATCCACGGTTGAAGTCATCGAATGTGGTTGCCCGGCTGTTCGTCAGAAAAACGCCGGCATTGCCATACAGCAACACGGCACTGTCTTCCTGACAGACACCGGGAGGGCAGGAGCGTGTTCCCCGCAGCAATCCATTGTTCCAGTTATGGTATCGGTAAACTTCGGGCAGCCATCTCCGGCTGATCTGGTAATCAGAAAAAAGCTGTCGGTGGTTCAGGATAATACCCGATACACAAAACAGGATGATAAAGACGGCCATAATCAGCCCGAAACATTTATGATGTTTTCTCCAGGTCGATTTTTTCATTTGCTTGAACTTTTATTGGTTTTAGAACCTCTGCGAAAGTTCTCGGATTCGTCGGGAAGTTGCTGATGCTTTTTGTACAAAAAAAATCAGGTTTTGTACAAAAACAAAAATCTTTTGTACAAATTCTCCCGAAAATGTGCCGATGTTTTCCTTGACTTCCGCTCGCGTTTCGGACGTTTCGTCGGCAGGGGTTGCAAAAATCTGCTGCAAAAATATCGGTTCTGGCTGATTCTTGCAAATTCCTTTGACCGACTTTCACAAAGAAGGCAAACAGGGCATCCAAGTTATTAAAGCTCAATCATTCTGCGTAGCTTTGCGCTGTATCTCACTTTTTTGTATTATCTTTGTAGCCGATTAATTTTAAAATAGGTATAGAAAGAAATGATTACAGTTTCAAACGTAGCCGTTCAATTTGGAAAAAGAGTGTTGTATAATGACGTGAACATGAAGTTCACGAATGGTAATATATACGGTATTATCGGTGCCAACGGTGCGGGTAAGTCCACCTTCCTGAAAGTGATTTCGGGAGAGCTTGACCCCACGAAAGGAAGCGTGACACTGGGACCGGGCGAACGTCTTTCGGTCTTGAGTCAGGACCACTTTAAGTTCGATGCGCATACGGTGCTCGATACGGTACTGATGGGACATACGGTGCTGTGGGACATCATGAAACAGCGTGAGGCTCTTTATGCGAAAGAAGATTTTACCGATGAAGACGGCATCAAGGCGGCGGAACTGGAAGAAAAATTTGCTGAGCTGGAAGGCTGGAATGCCGAGAGTGACGCGGCTATCCTGCTGAGCGGACTGGGAATAAAGGAAGATAAGCACTATACACTGATGGGCGACCTGAGTGGTAAAGAGAAGGTGCGTGTGATGCTGGCGCAGGCGTTGTTTGGAAATCCTGACAACTTGTTGCTGGATGAGCCTACCAACGACTTGGATATGGACACGGTAACCTGGCTGGAAGAATATCTTTCCAACTTCGAACATACCGTGCTGGTAGTCAGCCACGACCGTCACTTCCTCGACTCTGTCTGTACCCATACGGTCGACATCGACTTTGGTAAGGTAAATCTCTTTGCTGGTAACTACAGCTTCTGGTACGAATCAAGTCAGTTGGCTCTCCGTCAGCAGCAGAACCAGAAGGCTAAGGCTGAAGAAAAGCGTAAGGAACTGGAAGAGTTTATCCGTCGTTTCTCTGCCAATGTGGCGAAATCGAAGCAGACAACCAGCCGTAAGAAGATGTTGGAGAAACTGAATGTAGACGAAATCAAACCGTCATCACGTAAATATCCGGGCATTATCTTCACTATGGATCGTGAGCCGGGTAACCAGATTTTGGAAGTTTCAGGACTGCGTGCCGAAACAGAAGACGGAACTGTCTTGTTCAACGATGTGAACTTTACTGTGGAGAAAGGTGATAAGATTGTATTCCTGAGCCACGACCCGCGTGCCATGACTGCCTTGTTCGAGATTATCAACGGTAACCGCAAGGCACAGGCAGGGCATTATAACTGGGGTGTGACGATTACAACGGCTTATTTGCCACTCGACAATACAGATTTCTTTAATTGTGACCTGAATCTGGTAGACTGGTTGAGCCAGTATGGTCAGGGTAACGAAGTAGAGATGAAAGGATTCCTGGGACGTATGTTGTTCTCGGGTGAGGAAGTCATGAAGAAGGTGAACGTACTTTCGGGAGGTGAGAAAATGCGTTGTATGATTGCCCGCATGCAGCTTCGCAATGCCAACTGCCTGATTCTGGATACGCCGACCAACCACTTGGATTTGGAATCTATTCAGGCATTCAACAATAACCTGAAGACATACAAGGGTAACGTACTCTTCTCGTCACACGACCATGAGTTCATCGAAACCGTAGCAAACCGTATCATCGAGCTGACTCCGAACGGTATCATCGACAAGATGATGGAATATGATGAATACATCACTTCCGATCATATCAAGGAAATGCGTGCTCGTATGTATGGTACAAATAAATAAACAAGTGATTCTCTAAATAGAAAACGGAGAAACGGAATCGCGGGTGATTCTGTTTCTCCGTTTTTATTTGGGCTTTCCTCGGTGCCGAAACCTGTCCGGCGGAAAATCTTTGGAAAAGTAGTGTGTCTGCAAACGAAAAACTATCCTTTCAAGTATTCACTTCCAAAGGAAAGCGGAAGCAAATCCTTGGTTCCTTCCAGCACATAAATGTCGTTTTTGCTGTACAGCAAGATTCGCATGGGATGACGGAAACGCTGTTCGGTTTCCAGAAGTACCTGACGGCAGGCACCACATGGCGGGATAGGCGACTCCAGAAAATCGGATTCATTGCGTGCGGCAATGGCAAGCGTGTCTACCGGCTGGTCGGGATACTGAGAATTGGCATAGAAAAGCGTGGTACGTTCGGCGCATGTTCCCGACGGATAGGCTGCATTTTCCTGGTTGGTTCCGGTTACGATGACCCCGTTTGCCAGCAAGGCTGCTGCACCTACCGAGAAACGTGAGTAAGGAGCGTAGCTTCGTGCTGTAGCTTCCTTGGCTGCATCTATCAGCTTACGGTCTTTTTCATCCAGTTCTTCGTAGCGTAAGGCACGGATGTTTATTTCAATCTTTATTTCTTTCATATAAGTGAATATTAAAGTTCATACGAATGTAG
>HF993289.1:0-35107 GCA_000436795.1 Bacteroides sp. CAG:1076 | reverse complement strand
GAAAAAAAGGGAGAATTCCTATCATCTGTGGTATTATTCATGTAAATAGTTTATCTTTGCCCTGCTTTAATTTAAATGAAAAGAAAAATGAAACTTTCTCATTGGTTGATATTTATGTGTCTGATGTGTATCATTGTTCCCACGTCGGCACAGAAACGCAACAAGGCATACGAGGACTATATACATAAGTATCGGAGTGTTGCGGTAGACGAAATGAAACATTATCGAATTCCGGCGAGTATCACGCTGGCACAAGGGTTGCTGGAGTCGGGTGCCGGAAAAAGTGAGCTGGCAAGAAAATCGAACAATCACTTTGGTATCAAGTGTGGAGGCTCGTGGGACGGACGTTCCGTGCGTCACGACGATGATGCACGCAATGAGTGTTTCCGTGCTTACAAACATCCGAAAGAATCTTATCGTGACCATTCTAAATTTTTACGCTCTGGGGCTCGTTATGCTTTTCTGTTTCGTCTGAAAATAACCGATTATAAAGGTTGGGCAAGGGGACTGAAAAAGGCGGGTTATGCTACCGACCCGCAATATGCCAACCGCCTGATTAATATCATTGAACTGTATGATCTGGATAAATACGACCAGAAGGGGGGACTGGAATGGGCGGAAGAATTTCCGAATCCTCACCAGCCTTATCTGGCCAACGAGCTGCTTTACGTCGTAGCCCGTCGCGGAGATACGTTCAAGTCACTGGGAAAGGAGTTCGATATCAGCCAGCGTAAACTGCGTAAATACAATGAACTGCCTAAAGATTATGTTTTCCGTGGAGGAGAAATCGTATATCTGGAGCAGAAACGTCGTCGTGCTACTAAGGATCATATTGCTTATGTGGTACGCAGCGGTGATTCGATGTACAGCATCGCGCAGAAGTTTGGCGTGCGACTGGAGCGTTTGTATAAGATGAACAACATGGATCCGGATTCTCCGGCACCGAAAGTTGGCGATGTCTTGCGCTTGCGTTAATAAATTGTAGCTTGCAACCGGTTATAACAAAGCCCTGTCAGAACTTATTTCAAATAGAGTTTTGACAGGGCTTTTAGTTTGAATTGATATGAATATCGCTGTTGTTACTTGCTGAACTCTTTATGGAATTCTACTACAGCTTCTATACCTTTGCGGAAGATGTCGAGTGAGAAATTTTCGTTGGGTGAGTGAATGGCGTCACTTTCCAGACCGAATCCCATCAGGACCGTCTTGATTCCTAAAATCTGCTCGAAGTCGCTGATGATAGGAATGCTTCCTCCGCGTCGAACTGCCAGAGGTTTCTTTCCGAATGCTTTGGTAAATCCTTTTTCTGCTGCCTGATAGGCCGGGAGAGAAATCGGGCATACATAACCTTCGCCGCCGTGCATAGGTGTAACCTTGACTTGTACGTAATCGGGAGCGATGCTGTTGATGTAATCGACGAACAGCTTTGAAATGACTTCATGGTTTTGATGCGGTACCAGACGGCAGGAAACTTTGGCATATGCCTTCGATGGCAGAACGGTCTTGGAGCCTTCTCCCGTATAGCCTCCCCAGATTCCGCAGACATCGAACGACGGACGGCAGCTGTTGCGCTCCAGTGTAGAATATCCTTTTTCACCTTTCAGGGCCTTTACGCCGATGGCTTCCATGTATTTCTTCTCATCAAAAGGAATATGGGCTATCATGTCACGTTCGGCAGCGGGCACTTCTTCCACGTCGTCGTAGAAGTGAGGAATCGTAATCCGACCGTCGGCATCAATAACTTGTGCAAGCATGTCGCACAGGGTGTTGATGGGATTGGCAACGGCTCCGCCGAAGTGTCCGGAATGCAGGTCACGGTTCGGACCGGTCACTTCGATTTCCCAGTAAGCCAGTCCGCGCAGTCCGGTTGTCAGCGAAGGCAGATCAGCCCCCAGCATGCTTGTGTCTGAAACGAGGATGACGTCGGCTTTCAGCAATTCCTTGTGCTCTTTCAGGAAAGCATTCAGGCTGGGGGAACCGATTTCCTCTTCTCCTTCGAAAATGAATTTCACGTTGTGTTTCAGTAATCCTTCTTTGACTACATATTCGAATGCCTTTGCCTGAATCATTGCCTGTCCTTTATCGTCATCGGCTCCACGTGCCCAGATACGTCCGTCGCGAACTTCAGGTTCAAAAGGTTGGCTTTTCCACAGTTCGAGCGGTTCGGCAGGCATGACATCGTAGTGAGCATAAATCAGTACGGTGGGCGCATCGGGGCTGACACGCTTTTCGGCATAGACCAGCGGATTGCCTTGCGAGGGCATGATCATCGCTTCGTCTGCTCCTGCTTCCAGCAACAACTGGCGCCAGCGTTCGGCACAGGCCAGCATGTCATCCTTGTGTTGAGGCAAGGCACTGATGCTGGGTATACGAATCAGACTGAAGAGTTCGTCCAGAAAGCGGGATTCGTTTTCTTTGATGTATTGTTTTATTTCCATGATAATATTATAATTTTGAGGCTTTGTCAAGTAAATAGTAATCGAGCAGCGTCATGGCAGCCATAGCTTCCACGATGGGGACCGCACGGGGCAGCACACAGGGATCGTGTCGTCCACGGGCTTTCAGGATGGTTTCATTACCGTGGATGTCTACTGTAGGCTGTTCCATGAGTACCGTTGCCACGGGTTTGAAGGCTACGCGGAAGTAAATGTCCTGTCCGTTGCTGATGCCTCCCTGAATGCCTCCTGAGCGGTTGGTGCGGAAGCCTATTTTCCCGTTATCGTTGTAGAAGATATCGTTCTGCTGACTTCCTTTCAGTTCCATGTTGCTGAAGCCTTGTCCGTACTCAAATCCCTTTACGGCATTGATGCTCAGCATGGCATTTCCTAAGGCGGCATGCAGCTTTCCGAATACCGGTTGCCCAAGTCCGACGGGACATCCCTTGATAACGCAGCTTATTACTCCGCCGATGGTATCACCTTCTCCCTTGATGCGGAAAATAAAGTCGGCCATCTGGCGTGCCAGTTCCTGGTCGGGACAGCGCACCGGATTGTCTTCTATCGTCGTCAAGTCGTATGCCGTATAGTCTTTATCCAGCTTAAACGGCCCCACTTGTGAGGTGAATGCCGTGATACTGATGCCCAGTTGGCGCAAAGCAAGCTTGGCCAATGCTCCGGCTACCACACGAGCTATCGTTTCTCGTGCGGAGGAACGTCCGCCGCCCCGATGATCGCGTATTCCATATTTCTGGGTATAAGTATAATCTGCGTGCGAAGGACGGTAAACATCCTTCATATTGTCGTAATCGTTCGAGTGCTGGTTAGTATTCCATACAGCAAAGCCGATGGGACAGCCTGTTGACACTCCGTCGTAGATGCCTGAAAGGAATTCCACCTCGTCGGCTTCCTTGCGTGCGGTTGTGATGGCCGATTGTCCCGGACGTCGGCGGCTCAACTCTTGCTGAATGAACTCCATGTCGATGGCGATGCCCGCCGGAAATCCGTCAATCACCCCACCTATCGCTTTTCCGTGCGACTCACCGAAGCTGGTCAGACGGAATATGTTTCCAAAAGTATTGTTGTACATAGACTTTTTAATGTTCGTTTTTTAGTTAGAATTTGCTTCCTGCTCCTCCACCGCCGAAGCTTCCTCCACCGAAAGAGCCGCCACCAAAGCCTCCTCCGCCGCCACTTCCTCCGAAGCCTCCTCCGAAGAACGGTCCGCCAAGGAAAGGACCTCCGTTGCCTCCACGGTGATGGAAGTCGTCTTCGTCGCGTTTCTGGCGTTGCCGGCGGACCACATGTCCGCAGTTGGTGCACTGTAATACGATTTCTTCCGTACGGATGCCGTTGATGCGTGAAACTGTACGTACGGAGAGCTGGCGAAGTGTATGCTTATGGCACAACGGACATTTTTTGCGCTGGCGTACGCTGAACCATAAAAGTGCAGGGACGATGATGAAGCAGCATATCAGAATAATGAGAAGCAAGTAGCCGCTTTCTTCTTCCTGTCGGGGAACGGGAGGTTCTCCTGTTCCATCCAGTTGCCGGCTGACAGCCTGTATGCCTGCCAGCATGCCGGCATCCCAGTTGCCTTCTCCCAGATACTTGTTCATGTATCTCACTTGTATCTGTTTGCAGACTGCATCGGGGAGGACACCTTCCAGCCCATATCCTGTCGCGAACTGAATGCATCGTTCTTCCGTAACCAGTAATATAACCAGGCCGTTGTCTTTTCCTTTTTCGCCGACGCCGTTCTGCTTCCCAAGTTGATAAGCAAATTCAAAACAGTCGCCTCCGTCTATTTGTTTGACAGCTACTACGAGAGTCTGTACACCCGTACGCTGTTCCAGGGCAAAAAGGGTTGTGTCCATGGCAGCTACGGCACCGGCACTCAGTATTCCGTCAGGGTTGCTGACGTAACGGGTACGGTTCTGCAGGTGAACCATGGGAATTTCTTCTACCTTATAGGCGTGCGATTGTGCCCCGATTGTGATAACGAAGCAGCAAAGCAGCAGTGCGAGTGATATGATTCTTCTCATTCTTGTCAGAATTTAACTTCCGGAGCTTTTTCGGTACCTTCCTGTGCTTCGAAGTAAGGACGTTTTTCGAATCCGAACATGCCGGCAAAGATATTTTTCGGGAAGCGGCGGATGGATGTATTGTATTCGCGTGCCACATCGTTGAAGTTCCGGCGTTCCACGCTGATACGGTTCTCTGTACCTTCCAACTGTGCCTGAAGTGTCTGGAAATTCTCGTTAGCTTTCAGTTCCGGATAATTCTCTGTTACGGCAAGCAGACGGCTTAATGCACTACCCACTTCGCCTTGCGCACGCTGGTATGCCTCCATCTTTTCAGGAGTCAGGTCGTCGATGCTGACTGTTGTCTGTGTCGCTTTTGCACGCGCTGACACAACGGCGTCGAATGTTTCCTTTTCGTGTGCGGCATATCCTTTGACGGTATTGACCAGATTCGGTATCAGGTCGGCACGGCGCTGGTATTGGTTTTCCACATTACTCCAAGCTGTACCTACAGCTTCTTCCTGCGATACCATTGAGTTATACGAAGAAACTCCGTAAACGGCAATAACTGCTATTACGGCAATAATGATAATCCATGTTTTTTTCATAAATGTAATGTTATATTTGGTTTCAGTTACAAACATACATAAAATAACCCGTAAAAACGAACACCTTATTGAAAAATCGTTATCGGGTGAACAAAAGGACACTTAAAAGGGTTATATAGATTTAAACCTGTTTGATTTTTTGAAGGAAGTAGGGCGTATGTTCCTTTTTTTACTTGTTGGAGCGTCATTTTTTCGCATTTATTCGTTATGCGGACGACTTTTTGGGGAGCATCGGTGAAAGATGTTTCGGGTAAAATGCTTGCAAATAGGGACAAAAAGAGGCTTTACGCAGGTTGTGGTTATTGACTTATTTTCTTTTTATTGTATAGAGTATATGAATTTGAAATTGGCTTATTCTTTAATGATTGCGGGAGCAATACTATGCCTGCCGGCATGTAAGAAAGATCCGGTTGTGGAGAAACGCAAACAGACCTCAACATCTTCGTCTGATAATAATTCGGGCGAAAATAACGGACAACAGCCTTCATCGCCGGATAAGGATGCTGTTCTTACACGTATAGAGGTTGTAAATCCTCCTGTTCAAACGACATATTTGCTTCGTTCCGAAGTGTCTGTCAATCTGGAAGGGCTGGTGGTAGAAGGAATATACAGTAATGGAGAACGGAAGAAGCTGGACATTACGTCAGAGAGTCTTTCCGGATTTTCTACGGAAAAGGCAATAGAGCAGCTTCCGGTCATTATTACCGTGGAAGAGAAGCAGACTTCCTTTATGGTGAAGGTTATCGATTACGTGATAAACAACGGCGTTCTTACTGAAGTTCTGGAAAAACAGGGAGAGGTTTACCGGGTTCCTGCAGAAGCGAAGGTCATCAGTCCGACAGCTTTTGCCGCTTCTACGTTCGATAAAATAATTCTTTCGGAGGGAGTGGAAGAGATTCAAGCCGATGCCTTTACAGGAAACTCAGTAAAGGAGGTCGTCTTTCCGAAAAGTCTGAAGACACTGGGTGAATATTGTTTTTACGGCTGTCGTAACCTGAGTCGGGTTGATTTGTCGGATACGCAGGTACAGATTATCCCTAAGCGGGCATTTTCGGAAGTCGGTGCCGAAGAAATCAAGTTGCCGGTTACGCTTCGTGAGATAAGCAGTCAGGCATTTTTGCATACCGACCGCTTACATTCGATGACCTTTCCTGAAGATTTGAAAACGATAGGTGTTGAGGCATTCCGTGAGTCGGGAGTGGAGAGTGTTACTTTGCCCAATAATTTAAATTTGTTGGAGGAGCGTGCATTTTATTTGTGTCAGAATTTGTGTGAAGTACGTAGCTCTGGAAATGGTAGTCGGGAAACGGCTGGAGTCATAAAGGGTGGTGTGTTTCAGTATTGTCCGAAACTTACTTTGATTGAATTTCCAGAAAGTATTGAGTCGATAGGACAGACACTTTTTTCTGGCGTAGTAAATCTCGATGCTATTACATTGGGAAAGAATCTCAAGAAAATGGCTTTTAATGCGTTAGGCAATAGTACAGTGAAACTTTTGACAGTAAAAACAGCGACTCCGCCCTCCTTACAGACTTATGCTCTTCCTCAGCAAGTTGATCGTGTGTCAGTTCCAAAAGGAACGTTGGAGCTGTTCCGTCAGCCTCTTGGTAATGTAAGTCTTCGTTCCAGTTGGGGAATATTAGCGACTAAGATGGAAGAGTTTTAGTCGTTTGGATAGGAAATGTAGAGAAGGCAACGGACATATTGGTTCAGAACGCTGAAATGTTTTCTTGGAAACAATGGCGTATTGTACAGATAAACTATTGCCTTTCTTAGATTTGTTCTTGTTGATGTGCGGTAGATATCAGAGCGAATTTACTAACAGGACAGGTGTTTATAGTTCTGCTATAGGAAAATGACTTTCGGATATCAAGGTATATATTTCCCTGTAAAGCTTTTTATGCGGGCAGTATATTCTTCCGGATACCGGAAATAGGAGTTGGCGTGATCTACACCCGGAGCTATCCAGAGTTCTTTGGGAGCAGGTTTGGCATCGTATAGCTGATAGACCATGTAAGTCGGCACAAAATCATCTTGATCTCCATGAATGAAAAGCATCGGTTTCCGGCATTTTGCAACTTGTCTGATGGCGGAAGCTTCCTTGAAATTCCATCCGTTCTGCCATTCGCATAACCAACTGGCTGTATAAAGCAGTGGAAAGGCGGGGAGTCCGAACTGCTCTTTAAGTTCTTTCTTAAACTGTTCCCATACACTGGTATACCCGCAGTCCTCAACAAAGCACCGAATGTATGCTGGAAGAGTTTCACCGGAAACCATCATGGTTGTAGCAGCTCCCATTGAAATGCCGTGTACAACAGCCTGCAAGGAATCGCCGAAAAGTGCAGGAGCGACGTTAATCCATTGCATAACGTCTTTACGATCCAACCATCCCATCTGGATTGCATCACCTTCTGTCAGGCCGGTGTACCGTAAATCGGGCAGCAGGATGTTGTAATCCAGTGAATGGTTATAAAGGTATCCGATGTGAAACATGCGTATTGCATTGTCCGTATATCCATGTACAATGACAGCAGTATGCGAAGTCGGTCGCATAGCTCTTACATAAAAAGCGTGCATGCGTATGCCATCGCTGGCGGTAATAAACGTATCGCGCAGCGCCTTATGCTCTTGAAGGCTGTCCAGCCACGGATTTATCTGAGGATATTTTTCTCTCATAAAAGTCAGTGAGCCTTCCATGTCTTTCCCTCTGTTTTCCGGACGCAGGGAGTAATCTACCATATACCAGCTTCCTCCGGCGAGAATACCGGCCAAAAGTAATAATACGATTCCGATAACAATGGCAATTCGCTTCTTCATGTGATGTAAAGGATTTGTGCAGTCCTCGTAAGGAGTGCAGATAAATTTACTTATTCCAGATATCCCATGCTCCGAAGGCTTGCAGCAAAAGCATTTCAAGTCCGTTTTTTACCACGGCTCCGTGTTCACTTCCTTTTCTCATGAACAGCGTGGTATCTGGATTGTACAATAAATCGTAAAGCAGGTGTCTTGGAGTAAGACATTCATAAGGTATATCAGGACATTTATCGGCTTGTGGATACATACCGACAGGCGTACAGTTTACAATGACTTTATATTCGTCCATCAGGGCAGGCGTCAGCTCGTCGTACGTAATGGTATGGTCATTATGAGTACTTCGTGATACAAACAGCGTTTCCAGACCTAATTGCTTCAACCCGTAATTGATTGCTTTCGAAGCTCCTCCCGTACCTAAAATGAGTGCCTTGGTATGATAGGATTCCAGTAAGGATTCGATGGAACGTGTGAATCCGATGACATCGGAGTTATGTCCTATTAATTTAAGCTTGCCTTTGTTGCGTTCGAATTTGATAACGTTTACCGCTCCGATGGCAGCAGCGTCGGGTGCTACTTCATTCAGATAAGGGATAACCTTTTCTTTATAAGGAATTGTTACGTTTAACCCTTCCAGCGTAGGATTGGCCGCGATAATTCGTGGAAAATCCTCTATGGTAGGAATTTCAAAATTAACGTACTCCGCATCGATATTCTCCGACTGAAACTTTTCGTTGAAGAAGTTTCTGGAGAAAGAATGTCCGAGCGGGTAGCCTATCAAACCGAATTTTTTCATAAAAGCAATATTTGAAGTTCAGATTATTTTGTAGCAAAGTAGAGTGTGCAGATGCCTAAAGTCAGTCGGCGAAAAGACACTTGGCTAAATCCAGCTTTACGGATAATACCTTGCATGACTTCGCCTTGCGGAAAAGCCTTGATAGACTGAGGAAGATAAGTATAGGCACTGCGGTCTTTCGAAAAGAGTTTTCCCAGGGTAGGTATTACCATTTTGGAATAGACTGCATATAATTGCTTCATGGGGAACCACTCAGGTTCGGATAATTCCAAAATTACAAGATGTCCTCCCGGTACTAATACGCGATACATTTCCTGCAAGCCTTTATCCAGATTCTCAAAATTGCGAACTCCGAACGCTACAGTGATGGCGTCGAAACGCTGGTCGGGGAAGGAAAGAGCTGTGCAGTCTTCTTTGGCAAAGGTAATGTGTTCGGAGAATCCGGCTTGTTTTACCTTTTCACGTCCTATGTTCATCATTCCCTCAGAAATGTCAGTTCCTATCAGTTCCTGCGGGCGAAGTGTGCCGAATGCCTGCAGAGCAAAGTCACCTGTACCGGTTGCAACGTCCATGATATGCTGTGGACGATATGGTTTCAGGCAGTGAATAGCCTTGCGTCTCCAGCTTTTGTCTATTCCCCATGAGAGTACATGGTTCAGATTGTCGTAGGCAGGAGCAATATTGTCGAACATCTTCTCTACTTGTACAGCTTTGCTTTCGTTCTCGTTGTAGGGCTTTATTTCTTCTTGTGGGTAATGAGGCATAAGATAAAAAATGAAAGATTAAGTATGAAAAAACGAAGAATGAAGAATTGTGAGGAATAAAAAACATCCTCACTTTCAATTCTTCATTCCTCATTCAGATTTATCCTAAATATTCAGTAACGTTCTTTTCGATACGTTCTGCCAGGTGATCTGTGTCTGCTTTGACGAAGGTTTCACCTGTGATGTGCTCGTACAGTTCGATATAGCGGTCGCTGATGGAAGCAACGATTGCAGGAGTCATTTCAGGAACAGTCTGTCCTTCTTTACCCTGGAAGCCGTTTGCCATCAACCATTCACGAACAAATTCCTTAGACAATTGCTTTTGAGGTTCGCCGTTTTCAAAACGATCCTGATAACCTTCTAAGTAGAAATAGCGGCTTGAATCGGGAGTATGGATTTCGTCCATCAGGTAAATTTCACCATTGTGCTTACCAAATTCATATTTTGTATCGACAAGTATCAGACCACGTTCTGCTGCCATCTGTGTTCCGCGTTCGAACAAAGCCAAAGTGTAGCGTTCCAGTGTTTCATATTCTTCGGGTGTAGCCAGACCTCTTGCCAGAATTTCTTCTTTAGAGATGTCTTCATCGTGCATACCCATTTCGGCTTTTGTAGTCGGAGTAATGATAGGATGAGGGAATTTTTCGTTTTCACGCATGCCTTCGGGAAGGCGAACGCCGCAGATTTCGCGGATACCGCTGTTGTATGCACGCCATGCACTTCCACACAAATAACCACGTACAATCATTTCTACAGGGAAACCTTTACACATAACTCCTACGGTTACCATCGGGTCGGGAGTAGCCAGTTTCCAGTTAGGGCAGATATCTGTAGTAGCATCGAGGAATTTTGCTGCAATCTGGTTCAGCATTTGTCCTTTGTAAGGGATACCTTCGGGTAATACGACATCGAATGCAGAAATACGGTCGGTAGCAACCATTACTAATTTTTCATCGTTGATGTTATAAACATCGCGCACTTTGCCGTGGTATACACTTTTCTGTCCCGGAAAGTGATAGTCTGTTTTAGTTAAAGCTTTACTCATTTTCTTTATGTATTTAGTAATGAATGATGTTTCTTTTTATTAAGGTATAAGTTTTTGTCTTATTCTTCTGTTTTCTTGTTTGGAACCTTTTCCGCATTTTTTGCGGCTTTTGTCTTTTCTTCAAACTTCTCGTACGCTTCGACAATACGAGTTACCAGTTTGTGGCGGACAATATCTTTTTTGTTCAGTTCAACAAAACTGATTCCTTTTACTCCTTTCAGAATACGGAGAGCTTGTATCAATCCTGATGTTTGTGATGAGGGGAGGTCTATCTGAGTCATATCTCCCGTAACAATCATTTTGGTATTTGTACCCATACGGGTCAGAAACATTTTTATCTGTTGGGTTGTGGTGTTCTGTGCCTCGTCCAGAATGACAATTGCATCGTTCAGTGTACGTCCGCGCATAAAGGCAAGAGGAGCAATCTGTATGATATTCAGTTCCATGTATTCCTTTAATTTTGCAGCGGGAATCATGTCTTGAAGTGCATCGTATAATGGTTGCAGGTAAGGATCGATTTTATCTTTCATATCTCCGGGCAGGAAACCCAGCTTTTCTCCCGCTTCCACAGCCGGACGGCTTAATATGATTTTCTTGATTTCTTTATTCTTTAATGCCCGGACAGCCAGCGCGATTGCCGTATATGTCTTTCCCGATCCTGCCGGTCCAATAGCAAAAATCATGTCATTCTTGTCGAATTCTTTCACAAGTTTCAACTGATTGGTGCTTCGCGGAGTGATGGGTTTGCCGGTAACACTATATACTATTACGTCGCCCGTCTTTTCGATTGGCGGTTTGTTACCTTTTATGATATCCAGAATGGCTTCCTCGTTCAGTGAATTATAGCGTGCGCAGTGTTGTTCCAGAGCTAAGATAGCCTCTTCGAATGCACACATTTCCTCTTCGTCCCCCATTACTTTAATGACATCACCTCGTGCTACAATACGAAGTTTAGGGAACAAAGCCTTGATCATTTGCATGTTGGCGTTGTTTACGCCATAGAAAATAACCGGATCAATATCCTCTAATACAATATGTTTTTCGATCATTCAGTTTGTTTTGATACGCTCGTTAGTCTTATTTCTTCTGCAAATTTAATCATTCCTTTTTATCTGTACACGATATAGGATAAATTAATTTTAGCTTTTCATCAGGCAATTTGTCGACTGTTTTGCTTGAATTTTTAAAAGGAAGTATCCTTCTTCTCTGTTTTCGCCAATATTTTTTATCTTTGCAGCTCTTAATTATATTATCGAGAGAAAGATTTGACAGTAAATATGAAAAGACTGACAGGAATAGCATGGGCGATTACTTTGGGCGCGGCTGCTGTATTGGGCGGCTGTAAGCAGGAAGACAAGTCTATTAAACTAAATAATCCGCACAATATTCGTGGGGTAGTAAGCTACAAGAGAAGTTTTGGTGATTTGAATGATGTCCAGTTGGCGGTAGCACGCCGCATAGGGATACGTCCAATCTCATCGCGGGAGGCTGCCGTAAACTTAGACGGTGATTTGAAAGAAATCGTTTCGGGCGAGCACTACGATGTGGATTCTCTTACTCACTCTATCCCGTTCCTTGTGCCCCGTGCTGCCGCTTTGCTTGATACCATTGGAATAAACTTTCTGGACTCGCTGGAGAACAAGGGCTTGAATCCTAATAAGGTTATCGTGACATCTGTATTGCGTACGAAAGATGACGTTAAAAAACTTCGTCGTACAAATGGAAATGCTTCACTGAATTCCTGCCATTTTTATGGAACGACCTTTGATGTAAGCTGGAAACGTTTTACGAAAGTGGAAGATCCTGATGGGCGTCCGATGCAGGATGTCGGAGCTGATACATTGAAGTTGGTGCTTTCGGAAGTCTTGCGCGACTTGCGTGAGGCAGAACGTTGCTATGTGAAGTATGAATTAAAGCAAGGATGTTTCCATATAACGACCAGATAGTGAATATATGTTCAGATATTTTATTTATTTAGCCTACGACGGAACAAATTATCATGGCTGGCAGGTTCAGCCTAATGGTGCCAGTGTACAGGAAACCCTTACTCGTGCATTGACAACTTTTCTGCGTGATGATGCCATCGAAGTAACAGGGGCGGGAAGAACGGATGCAGGAGTACATGCCCGTTTGATGGTTGCCCATTTTGATATCGGCTGGATGCTTGACTGTGATGTCGTGACCGATAAGCTGAACCGGTTGCTTCCGCCAGATATATCGGTTTATGAGGTTAGGAGAGTCATGCAGGATGCACATGCTCGTTTCGATGCAACTTATCGTACTTACAAATACTATATTACTACCCGTAAGGACCCTTTTATCCGGCGTTATGCATGGAGAGTGTTTCAACAGCTGGATTTTGACAAGATGAACGAAGCGGCGCAAACTTTGTTTGACTATACCGATTTTACCAGCTTCAGCAAGTTGCATACAGATGTAAAGACAAACAATTGCCGTATTATGCATGCTCGCTGGGAGCAAGCCGGACCTTATGAGTGGGTGTTTACCATTCAGGCCGACCGCTTTCTGCGGAATATGGTTCGTGCGATAGTCGGTACATTGGTAGAAGTTGGGCGTGGTAAACTTACGGTAGAAGGTTTCCGTAAGGTAATAGAAGAGAAAAACCGTTGCAGTGCAGGTACGTCTGTACCGGGCAATGCCCTGTTTCTTGTCGATATAGGCTATCCTGATGAATTGTTTCTAAACGTCTGATCAGTTTTTTTCTGTCAGGTATTTCCAGTATCGTACAGGCATGTCTTTCTTGTGCTTTACAGGATTTAATCTTTCTTTGATGCAGATTGATTTAAAATAGCTTTTCCAGAGTGTCTGGAAGAGCTTTTCGTCTTTATCCAATAACTTATCGTCCAGCTTCCCTGTCAGTAAATGAGTTTGAAAAGGATTGGTAAACGTTATTTCGTCGACCTCTTTTCCGTTGTAATAATAGCCATATTTTCTCTTAATGTCGTAGATAAGCCACTGCTGATCGGCAAATCTGTCACGAAAATGATTAATCGTCAATGGAAAAACATCATATAGAGGTTCCATGGCTCCATAATAAATACCTTCGGCTGTCTTCTGAAAACGCATAAACTGCAGGATACGATATCGTTCGTCGGCAACTCTTTTCCCTAATTTTGTAACTGCAAGTATATCGGCATCAGTGAAATTTGTTTCTATAGACTGTGATGAGTCGGTTATTTTCCGTATGTAGCGGAATAATAACATAGCCACGTCTGGTGCTTCGGACAGCCAGCAATAAGTTAAGTTGGTCAATGCTCCTTTTGATAATTTTCTGACGAGTGATTTCCATACTCGCTCTGCCTTTTCGTAATCGGTAAGTACGATATAGGTTTCATCGTAAAAAAGAGGAAGAGGTTCTCCGATTTTTAGAATAGAGTCGGGAAACGACTTACGGCTGTATGCGTCAAATACAGCCGTAAGCAGTCCCTCAAAAGTCTGGTCATATTGGAATATGGTCATGACAATCGGGTGAGATAATTATTTTACATCTTCCAGAATGATAGAATAACCGGCTTCAAAGCTCTTGCCCGGAGCAAGGTGTTGCATCCATTCTCTGTCTTTGAATTCGCCTTCGTAGCCTACAGTATCACAACGTCCGTACCATGGCTCGATGCAGACAAAAGGAACATTGGGGTGAGCGGCGCTTGGAGACCATATTGCTACCAGCGGACTATTGAATTCCAGACTGATGTATGGCTGCTGCTGTTTATCAAGGAGTGTGATTTTTTTCAGCTGGCTGTTGTCGAACATATAGGTATCACATGCAAAAGTATCACGTGTTAGCTCCATCAGACCGTCGTGCAGTGTAAGAGTACGATGTTCGGGCAATACACATCCCTTTTCGGCCGGTGATATATATTCCAGCTTTTGAATCTTTTTCCCGAAATCAAGAAATCCTCTTTCATTGGTTTCAGTATTCAGGTCACGGTAGTAAAATGCCGGATGTGCACCTATCTGGAAGTGCATTTCCTTGGTACCTGTATTCTGTACACTCCACATTACTTCTATACGATTGCCTTTCAGGCGATATCCCACTTCGAGAACAAAGGGAAACGGATAGAGCTTCAGGGTTTCTTCGTTGCTCTCCAGTGTATAAATAGCGGCATTTTCCTCTTCATAGGTCAGCTGAAAATCCATATCGCGGGCAAAACCATGCTGCCCAAGTGAATATGTTTTTCCTTCATGACGGTAAGTATTGTTCCATACCCTTCCTACGATAGGAAACAAAACCGGAGAGTGCCGTCCCCAGAACTGAGGGTCTGCCTGCCATAGATATTCGGTTTCGTTTGCACAGATACTGATTAACTCTGCTCCATGATCAGCGATTTGAATACTGATTTTATCATTCGATAATTCTTTCATAAGTTTATGTTTTTGTTGTCTATTTACAATAGTTGTGATGTATGTCGGTAATCCAACAGTTAAATGAGGTTAGATACACCATTCAAAAATAGTAATTTTATAAGTCGATAGCTATAAATTTTGAACTTATTTTTGTCTGCTGTCTTTTTTTACATACATTTGTCAAGCTATTAAAACCTTAAGAGAGAATATGGCGTGTAAATTACACCTTATATTATATAGTTGTATTGTTGTTTTATGTACGTGCTGTTTTCATGATAAGGATGGAAAAGCACACTCTGTCGGTGCAGAAGTACGGATGATTGAGCAATTGGATTCATTGCTGGAAGCTGATCCGACAAGGGCATTGTCGAGGATGGATAGTCTGTTGCCCCATTTGACTGACAGTGTCTTATATTATCGTGGCATTGTTTTCAAGGCAAAAGCCTATATGCTGATGTCGCAACCCGACCATGCAGACCGCATGTTGAAAATGGCAGGACGCTTTTGTCAGGCTTCTAAACAGGATAAAGATGTGCTGGCTTTGCAGGCATCGGTATATAATATGGAGGGAAACCAACTGGCACGTCAGACCAAATTCGATTCTGCTCGTGTAAAATTTCTGAAAGCATATCATTTATATACAGAAAATGGCGGAGGTATAAGGCGTTTCAATATCATGTTGAATCTGGCAGATGCATATCTTCGCGAAGGATATTACGATAAGGCTTCTTTATGGTACCATAATTCACTGGCATTTGCCGACTCTTTACGGTTGCCCGAAACGCAACGCTTTTCTGCATATTATGGGCTTGGGCAGGTTTATATGGAACTTCGTGACTTTACACAGTGCGACGCTTATTACGACCGTGCCGGCAAGTTTTTTGAAAGCATGAAGCCTTTTGAAAAACACATCTATCTCAACAATCGGGGCAATTCGTATTATTTCCGTCAGGATTACAAAACCGCACTGAAATACTTTCGCCGGTCGTTGGCTTATGTTTCTTTACATCCGGAAATGGAATATGAACGTAATCTGACAATGGTGAATATGGGGGAAGTTTTTCTGCTGATGAACCAGACCGATTCGGCTTCTTACTACTTGTCACGGTGCTATAAATTTTTCCAGAAAGTAGACAATAACAGTGCGTTGTACTATATCGACACCCAGCTTATCGAGCTGGCACTGAAGGAAGGCAATCTGCCTTTGGCAAGAGAACGGCTGGATGAGGCTGTCGTTCCTCGTTTTGTGGAACCGAATATGGTGCATATTCGTAACCGTTATCTGCAGCATTATTTTGAAGAAAGTAAGGATTTCCGTCAGGCATATTACTATCAACGTGAAAATAGCCGGATTGATGATTCCATCCGGAGCGAACGTATTAAAATGCGGGCCCAGGAAGCGGCCCTCAGGTTTCAGCGCGACAGTACACTGATGCATAAAGAAATACTTATCCAGCAGGCGGAAAATAAAGTGCTTCTTTTGCATGAATGGCTGTATGTAGGCGGACTGATTATATTATTGCTTATCGTTGCTGCGGGAACATGGCTGATATACAGGAAACGAAAGCGCAGTATGGAAGAATTGAAGATGCGGACGGCCATTACTTCATTGCGGCTTAAGAATATCCGTAACCGCATTTCGCCTCATTTTGTCTTTAATGTACTGAGCAGAGAAATTAGTTCATTGAAAGACAAGGAGAGCAATATGCATTTGCATGAACTGATTAAGTTGATAAGACGTAATCTGGAACTGACAGAAAGTATGACGGTAACCTTGGCCGGCGAGCTGGATTTTGTAAGAACTTACATCGGACTTGAAGAACGTGTCTTGCAGCCCGATTTCGAAATGCACATTGACATATCTCCTTCTGTTGATCCGGAAAAGGTAGAAATACCGGTCATGCTGTTGCAGATACCTGTAGAGAATGCTGTGAAGCATGCATTGGTAGATAAGGAGGGCAAGCGCATGCTTTGGATAGAGGTGAAAGACTGCAAGGAATATATCGAAGCTGTTGTACGTGACAACGGAGGTGGTTTCCGGGTATCGACGGGCAGTTACGGTACAGGTACAGGAATGAAAGTGCTGGCACAGACTATTCAGTTGCTCAATTCCTACAATCGCAACCCGATAATTATGACAATAAACAACGTTAAGATAGAGGGAAGAGAAGAAACAGGATGTGAAGTGAAATTTGTCATTCCGGTAGATTACTCATACCTGTTAAGAAGAATAAAGAGGACTAATTTATGGAGAAGGTTTACAGAACGGTTATCATTGATGACGAAGAAAGCGCAATAGATAATCTGTGTTTTGAATTACAACGCTACACATATATATCGATAGAGGGAAAAGCGCGGAATGGTGCTGCTGGAATAAAGATGATAGAGAGATTTCATCCTGATCTTGTATTTCTGGATGTGGAATTGCCCGACATGCAGGGTATGGATGTTGTGTCGAAACTGGAGGGGTATATTTCGTGGAATATGAATATCGTCTTTTATACGGCTCACGACAAGTATGTGATTGATGCTCTTCGTGCCAAAGCCTTCGACTTTCTTTTGAAGCCGGTTGATTCGGAGGAACTTCAGACTGTCATTTCACGTTTATGCAAGCGTGAGTATACTGTTCCCAATTATACTCCGCCAATGTTACCTGATACGGGAAAACCTTTTGTTGTGACTACTCCGACGGGAGATCTGCGGTTCCTGCATACTTCCGAAATCGGTTATTTCCGTTATCAGTCGGCTCGTAAGATATGGGAAGTGGCCCTTACCAACGGAACATTCCTTCCGCTGAAAAGAAATACGACTGCCGAACAGCTTTGTGCTTACGATAAGGCTTTTGCCCAAATACATCAGTCGTACATTATCAATATGCATTATCTTGTCATGGTTCAAGACAACCATTGTATAATGTATCCTCCTTTCAATTCTTTGGAAGAAGAACTTCAGGTTTCGAAGAAATACAGGAAAAAGCTGATAGATTGTTTCTACCAGTTGTAAGTAGCTCTCATGATATTCTTGTAGTAATGTCATGTTATCAGATACGGATTGTTCCCTGCCGGAGTCGTACATTGACGTATGTTTTCCGGCAGAGCATAGTCTTATCGTCCATGCGTCTTGAGGGTTATAATTTTGTGCGAGTAAGTTCTCTTAAAAATCTCGTGACGTTTTCGGAAAATTTGTACAAATTTTCTGTTTTTTTGTACAAAAAATAAGCGACTCCTGAGAGTGTTTTGGAAAAAGATTCTGTGAAATAGAAATTCCTGATTCGAACTTTACTGGTGGATTCTGTTTTCTTTCTTCATATATGTTAGGTTCTTTCTTGGAAATATATACTTCTTTATAAATGTTTTTTTTCATTTAGTTGCATATTTTGATTGCTTATCCCAATATTCGGCCCGTTTAGTAAGATTGCTCAATTTTCGTTTTTATTTGTTAATTAAGGGTTCCTTATTTTTGTATCAAAACCAAACAATAAAAAACGACTATGTGGACTAATTCATTTAAGAAGGCATTATTTATTGCAGGGGGATTGATTTTTATGGGAACTGCTCATGCACAGTATCTTCGTACCTCTTATTTTATGGAAGGAACCAGCTCGCGTTTGCAACTGAATCCAGGTTTACAGCCTACAACCGGATATTTTAATATACCTGTTATCGGCTCTTTTAATATTGGCGCCTCTTCTAATGTGCTGGGAATAAGTGATATTATTGCCGTACTTGATTCGGGTTCCGACTTGTTTTCAAATGATGACTTATATGGCCGTTTGAAAGAAGATAATCGGTTGAATGTAAATCTGAATACCGATATTCTTTCGTTTGGATGGTATAAAGGGAAAGGTTTTTGGAGCGTGAATGTAGGGTTGCGTACAGACATAGGGGCTTCCATTCCGAAGAATATGTTTGAATATTTGCGCGATGCCGACCGTTTTAATCTGGAAAGCGGGACGCTTCAGGGAAATATCTCGAACATGAATCTTGACATAAACGCTTATGCTGAGGTAGGGCTGGGATATTCTCGCCCTGTAAACGATAAATTGACGGTCGGAGGGCGTGTGAAAGTTTTGCTGGGTATTGCCCGTGCCGAAATGCAGGTTGATGAATTTACTGTCGATATGAATATTCCGCAGAATCCGGAAAATCCTGATAGCTGGAACAGTTCTTATGGAGGATATACTAACGCGAGAGCACATATCCTGACTTCAATCAAGGGAGGAGGATTGAGTTTTGCCGATGCACATGACAGTTATGGGAACGCTATACGTCAAATTAATGGTTTCGATTTCGATGGAAGTGGATTTGGTATTTCGGGAGCTGGTTTTGGGGTTGATCTGGGAGCAAGTTATAAGCTGTTGGATAACCTGACATTCTCGGCTGCTGTGCTTGATCTGGGATTTATAAACTGGAAGGGTAGTTCTACTACTGTAGCTTCTATTGATGAAAACAGCAAGATTGAGATTAATCAGAATAATTATCAGGAATATTTAAGTGGTGATTTCCTGAATCTGGAACGATTTAATCTGGTAGAAGACAAAGAAGCTGCTTCTTCGTATAAAACGAGATTGTCGTCAACATTTTTACTTGCGGGTGAATATGCTTTCTTAAATAATAAAGTAAGTGTAGGCGCTATGTACAGTGTACACTTCGTGCAGCCGAAAACATTGAATGAACTTACATTGTCGGCAACAGTGCGCCCGAAGAGTTGGTTCAATGCCGCATTCAGTTATTCTCCGATTCAGGCTGGCGGTAAATCATTCGGTCTTGCGCTGAAATTAGGTTCTTTCTTTATAGGTACTGACTATATGTTTTTTGGTAACAGTTCGAAAAGTGTAAATGGCTTTATCGGTCTTTCGGTACCGATGGGCGGAAGTAAATCTTCGGCAGATGAAATTGGAATTTAATGTAGTGATATATTAAAATTTTAGTTGGTTGATTTTTTTATAGGAGAGGCTGTTTCTCATTTCATGTTTCTTTCTTATCTGTCTTAATAGAAACTATGATATGAGTACAGCCTTTTATTTTTCATGTAGTGTACGCAGTATCAGCATTCTTTCAGAAGAGTGCCGTTCAGCTCATAGACTGACACCTTTCCGTTTTCGTAGACTGCAAAAGTTGGCAAGTTTCCTCCTTTGGGAAAGGTTATCGATCCTGTGTTACAGATCGTCATGCCTTTTTCTCTTTCCAGTTTCCAAAGATGTGTATGTCCGTAGAATAAGTAATCATGCTTCCCTTTGGGGAGTTTATCCTCATTATAAATATGTCCGTGAGTCAGAAACAGTCGTTTTCCGTTGTCTACAATCAGGGCATAGTCGGATAAGATAGGGAATTCCAGCAGCATCTGGTCTACTTCAGAATCACAGTTTCCGCGTATGGCGATTATTGAGTCGGCCATTTCGTTTAATCGGTTTGCTATTTCTTTAGGATTGATTCCTTCCGGAATGCTGTTACGCGGTCCGTAGTTCAGTATATCTCCCAATATAAGCATCATGTTGCAGTGTTGCTCTTTGTAGAAATCCAAAACTTTCTCTAAGGCAGGCAGTGAGCCGTGGATGTCAGAAACGATTAAATATTTCATGATGAAGTGTATTATAAATTTTCGCAAAAATAGGAAGTTTCTTGAAAACACGCAGATGTCCTTAGGGGATTTTTCTGAAAGGCTGTATTTTCTCCAGTGTTATAAAGGGAACGGTTGGTGAGATGTCCTCCGATTGTATAAAACAGTCAAGCGAGCTTTATCGTACTCAGAAAAAAGAGTACTGGATAAAGCTCGCTTGACTGTTTTGTGGCTGTTGTACCTTTTTAGGCAGAACTACCGTACTTGAGAAGGAGTTCTCTGTATCAATATACTAAACATACATTGTCTATCCATAACTTATTTCCTGGAGAGCCAACGAAAGCACCTCCCAGACTGGATGTAAACTGCAATATAAGATGGGTAGGAGTTTCATCTGCATCGGCCCATCCGTTTTCCTGTATCAGTACACTTTCTCCTTTGCTGTTTCGTGCATAATAGCCACCTATTCCCAGTTTCATAAGTTCAGCTTCGTAGCCGGCATCATGTGTAATATCACCATATTTTATTTCGTAGGTTGCCTTATTGTTCCATCCTTCTGTTTTGCTATAGCGCACAACTGCAGTTCCTACACGTTTAGCGATAATGTTGCCGTTGGCATCTTCCGTACGTTTCTGAAGAAGGCAGGTCATAATTGCACAATCTTGTCCCGGTACAGTACTTTTACGGCTGAAACCCGTCTGACGGATACGGTTGGGAGCACCAGACATCTGCACTTTATAGTCATATCGTACAGCTTTGGGGCGAGAAGTGAATTTTACTCCTGAGTTAAGAGCCTTTTCTCCATCTTTTGTGCCCGTGATAGGTTCTTTCATGTCGCCTAAGAACATAGAACCTGAAGCGAGTACGGTGATATTGACAAGCCCCAGAACTTTTACGCTCTCGATGTGCGTTTCCAGACGAGCACAATATCCGTCGCCACGATGTTCGGGATATACACTGGTGTTAGTCTTAACGATCCCCATGACTTTCGCCATAACGTTAGAGTTTCCCCATGGCGATCCCCCTTGATTTACGTAGGCTTCATTTCCGTCGATAACTTTTGTCGGTCCTAATTCGTATAGTAACTTAGTATCTCCTCCGATAACTCCCGATTCGTGTATTTTACGAGTTACCCATTGGTCCATGTTTCCATATTTTAATGGCACGACTTTTTCCTGTGCCTCTGCAATAAAGGGTAGAGCTACAAGGGTAAGTGCAGTTATAAGTCTAATTCTCATAAATTATGTATTATTGTTTTTTTGTCGGGCAAAGGTACAAAAAAAAGCGATAGTCTGAACACTATCGCTTTGAATCCGTTTTATAGAATAATATTTCTGACTTATCGGCAATATTATTAGAGCTTATACAGCAGCCATGCTCCCTGGAAATCTTTGCGGTTAGGATATTTAGCCTTGAAAGCATCTCTTGCACGTGCAGCTTCATCACGTGTGTCGAAAGATTCTACAATGACGCGATACATATTGTTTTGTGCATTGTAAACAACCTTTGCGTTATAGCCTTCGTTATCCATTTGTGCCTTCAACCCTTCAGCGTTTGATTTTACGCCAAAGCTTCCGCATACTACACTATAGGCTCTCAATCCTTCACCTGAAACTAATTCCACTTTTTCTTCACGAACCGGAGCAGAAGAAACAGGGGCAACAGGTACGGTTTCTACTGGAGTTACGACCTCTGCAGGAGCTTCTGTGCTTGTACTTGCATTTGAAGCGTCGGCCAGTTCTTGCTGTTTAGCTTTTTCGTACGCTTTTTTGTAAGCACTTTCACTTGATTTACAGGAAGAGAACGCCAAAGCGACGCATAATCCCATTCCTAATACAACGATCTTTTTCATGTTGACTGAAATTTATTTAAGTTTATGTTTAAACTCACTTTAATTTTACCTGCAAAAGTAGTAATATAAAAGCAGGTAAGTATAGTCATGATATTAAAATCTGTTAATATTTGGCGGTTCTTGATCTAAGAAAAAGTTTTTACGTCTAAAAGAAATAATATTTCAAAGATTTTCCTATATTTGTAAATGTAATAACAATAAAGACCATACTTATGAAAGCATTGAATGTTGTAGCTGCATTCTTAGGCGGATTGGCTCTGGGAGCAGCAGCAGGTGTTTTATTTGCACCTGAAAAAGGTGAAGATACTCGTAATAAAATCGCTGAACTTTTGCGTAAAAAGGGTATTCGTTTAAACCGTGAAGAAATGGATGATTTGGTAGACCAGATCGCATCGGAAGTAAAAGATGCAGAATAAACTGATTATTGACGATGGAGAGGCGGACTTTTACTTAAAAAAGCAAAGTCTGCCTTTTGTTTTATTAAAACGAAGTATATGTTTGCTAACGACAAAAGTATCGACAATCTGACTGAGCTTTTTAAGGAGGTTAAGAACTATCTGAAGTTGCAGGGGGAGTACACAAAGCTGGATTTGGTTGAAAAACTTACAATCTTGCTTTCGACACTAACGCTCATATTTATTCTTATTGTTTTGGGTACTATGGCTGCTTTTTACCTCTCTTTTATGCTGGTCTATGTTTTGGCATCGGCCACGGGAAGCTTGGTCGCGGGATATGCTATTATCGGCGGGCTGCTGATTTTAATTGCACTTGTGGTTTACAGACTGCGCAAGCGGCTTATTTTTCAACCAATGGTCAATTTTTTGGCTCGACTATTCTTGGATAATTCTTCAAATTCACTTTAGTCATATATTGAGGAGAAAATAATATGGAACAACGGATATCGTATACAATTGAAGGTATTAGAGAACGCCGGCTGGCTAAGCGGGAGGAGTTGAAACAGTCTAAAGATCGTATGCAGAATTTGTCTCAGCAACTATTTGCTCCCCAGCAAGGTAAAAATAAAATAGATAGTTTGATGCAGCAGGTGAATATGGGTATTGCGGCATATGATGGACTGATGACGGGGATAAAAATATTGCGTCGGGTGCGGGGCTTTTTTGGTGATAAAAAGAAGAAACGCTAATTAGGTAAGTAAAAGAAAAATATGGTAACGGGTGCTTTTTTCTACGGGGGTAAGCGAAAAGTATCCTTTTGCCAGTTTCTCGTCTTGTAGCTTTAAAGGGTGTGTGTATAGATATTGTTGATGTACTTCCAGAGCTTCTCCGTCTGTAGCATAGTATTCTACTATATACTTACCATGCGCTTGGGGGTGGACATAGCGTTCGAATATCAAATGAGATACGACTCCCATATTCATACGTAAATTAACTTCTACGCAGGGGTGAAGCTGATAATTGTAATTGCCGGATGCACGACAGATCATCATATCTACTCCTAAATATCCATGATATGCTGTTCCTATCAGGTCTGACAGTACTGTTTCTAACGTTTGGCGGGTGTTGTGTAAGGTCGCAGTTGGAATGTAATATGATAGGATTTGTTCTATTTGCTTGTCTGATGATAGAATATTGGCTTTGTAATTGCCGTGTATGTCTGTTTCAAATAATGAATATCCTATAAAATGTGTATGTCCTTTTTCGTCTGAATAGAATTCCATTGCAAAATCTTTCACCTTATTATATAGAGGTTCTGCCATGATGTTACCCTGTACACGTAATATACGTTCGGCCCATCCTTCGATAGAGGAAGTCCAGCTTGTCGGTGAAACATGTACAAGCCCTCTTCCGCTGCCAGACCAAGGAGCTTTTAAAATGCATTCCCCTGTGTTGCGAACATAATTTTGAATTTGTGAAAGAGTGTCGCATATCATTGCTTCTCCGCATAATAAATTGCTGTCAGTAAAAGATTGTAAAATCTCGGTGCAACGCTGGCGTCCTGATAGGAAACGAAGTCTTTGGATCTGTTCGTCCGACAAGAGAAAGTTCTCATTAACTCCAGATTGTCTTAGCGTATGTAAAAGAGAAGGATTCCATCCCCATGGACGGTAAGGTGCGTTTTCCCATGTATCACACCATTCTACTTGAGGCGTAAGTTCGGGGACAGGACATTGTCTTTTCTGTAGGTCAGCCTGTAAGAGTGAATTGACTTTTATTATGCTTCCTTCGGGCGCGTACCATGAAGGCAGAACAGATAGGTCGTTTGCCATGCGGATGATCTCCTTTGGAGCTTTATAATAAGGAGTAAAATTGGCTAATGCCATATCGTTTTCAGGATTAAAGAGATAGATTTCTTTTGTCATACAACACCTGTTTTTGTGTTTGCAAAGTTAGTGTAAAAAAATAATATTTTGTCAACTCCAGTTTGCAAATTGAGGAACTATTACTATATTTGCAGCGAAGAAACAGAATTTCATGGAAGTATTTTACAGAACACATAATTATTTGGTCGAACATACCAATGCCCCTGTGCGACGCGACCTGATGGATGAAATAGACTGGAGTGCTCGCCTGATAGGTATTAAAGGTACGCGGGGAGTTGGCAAGACAACTTTCTTGTTGCAATATGCAAAAGAAAAGTTCGGCTTCGATCGTTCGTGTTTGTTTGTAAACATGAATAATTTCTATTTTTCTCAATGTAGCTTAGTGGATTTTGCGGGAGAGTTTGTCAAGCGAGGTGGAAAAGTCTTGCTAATTGACCAAGTATTCAAGTTGCCGGACTGGAGCCATGATCTTCGTACATGCTATGAACGCTATCCTAATTTGAAAATTGTTTTTACAGGCTCATCTGTTATGCGTCTGAAAGATGAAAATCCTGAATTGAATGGTATCGTACGTTCCTATAATTTACGTGGATTTTCTTTCAGGGAATTTCTGAATCTACAGACTGGCAACCATTTTTCTTCTTATACCTTAGAAGAAATATTGAACAATCATGAACATATTGCTAAAACGATTCTGCCTCATACCAATCCGCTCAATTATTTTCAAGACTATATTCATCATGGTTTTTATCCGTTCTTTCTTGAGAAAAGAAACTTCTCCGAGAATCTGTTGAAGACCATGAATATGATGATAGAAGTGGATATTCTTCTTATCAAACAAATTGAATTGAAATATCTGTCGAAAATAAAAAAATTATTATATTTGTTGGCAGTAGACGGTCCTGTTGCTCCTAATGTCAGCCAGTTGGCCGCCGATATACAAACCTCTCGTGCAACAGTAATGAACTATATAAAATATCTTGCTGATGCACGATTGATTAATATGGTTTATCCAAAGGGTGAAGTGTTTCCGAAGAAACCGGCAAAGATTATGATGCACAATACGAATCTTATGTATAGTATCTATCCGGTAAAGGTAGAAGAGCAAGATGTGCTGGAAACTTTTTTTGTAAACTCGTTGTGGAAAGATCATAAAGTAAATAAGGGGGAAAAAGGTACTTCATTCTTGGTCGACGAAAACTTGAATTTTCGCATATGTAGTGAAGGTTATAAGCTAAAGAATAATCCTAATGTCTATTATGCGATGCATAAATCAGAGTTAGGACACGGAAACCAGATTCCATTATGGCTATTTGGTTTTCTGTATTAGTGTGGTGCATTAATATTGGAATAGATTTTATTACCTAATAATAATTAGTATTTGTATGACTAAACAAAAAAAATTTATCACTTGTGATGGTAATGAGGCTGCTGCTCATATCTCGTATATGTTTACAGAGGTAGCTGCTATCTATCCTATCACTCCGTCATCTACAATGGCTGAACATGTAGATGAATGGGCTGCCGCAGGTCGTAAAAATATCTTCGGTGAAACTGTCTTGGTTCAGGAAATGCAATCTGAAGGTGGTGCTGCCGGTGCAGTACACGGTTCTCTTCAGGCTGGTGCATTGACAACTACTTATACTGCATCTCAGGGTCTTCTGTTGATGATCCCTAACATGTACAAAATAGCAGGTGAGTTCTTGCCATGTGTATTCCATGTATCTGCACGTACATTGGCTTCTCATGCACTGTGTATCTTCGGTGATCATCAGGATGTAATGTCTTGCCGTCAGACTGGCTTTGCTATGTTGTGCGAAGGTTCAGTACAGGAAGTTATGGATTTGGCTGGTGTAGCTCACTTGTCTACAATTAAATCTCGTGTTCCGTTTGTGAACTTCTTCGATGGTTTCCGTACTTCTCACGAAATCCAGAAGATTGAAAAGCTGGATAACGAAGATTTGGCTCCGCTTATCGATCAGAAAGCTTTAGCTGAATTCCGTGAACGCGCACTTAGCCCTAACAAACCGGTTGCTCGCGGTATGGCTGAAAACCCGGATCACTTCTTCCAGCACAGAGAATCAGGTAATCCGTTCTATGATGCAGTTCCTGCTATCGTAGAAGAATATATGAACGAAATCAACAAGATTACAGGACGTAACTATGGCTTGTTCGATTATTATGGTGCTGAAGATGCAGAAAACATCATCATCGCTATGGGTTCTGTAACAGAAGCTACTCGTGAAGCTATCGACTACTTGACTGCTCAGGGCAAGAAAGTAGGTTTGGTTGCTGTTCACTTGTATCGTCCGTTCTCTGCTAAGCACTTCTTGGCTAAAGTGCCTAAGACAGTAAAACGTATTGCAGTTCTTGATCGTACTAAGGAACCGGGTGCAAATGGTGAACCTTTGTATCTGGATGTAAAGGATGTATTCTATGGACAGGAAAATGCTCCGTTGATTGTAGGCGGACGCTATGGCTTGGGCTCAAAAGATACAACTCCTGCTCAGATCTTGTCTGTATACGAAAACTTGGAGCTTCCGATGCCGAAAGATCACTTTACTATCGGTATTGTGGATGATGTTACTTTTACTTCTCTGCCTCAGAAAGAAGAAATCGCTCTCGGTGCAGAAGGTGTATTCGAAGCTAAATTCTATGGCCTGGGTGCTGATGGTACTGTAGGTGCTAACAAGAACTCTGTAAAAATTATCGGTGACAACACTGATAAATACTGTCAGGCTTACTTCTCTTACGACTCTAAGAAATCTGGTGGTTTCACTTGTTCTCACTTGCGTTTCGGTAATCACCCGATTCACTCAACTTATCTGGTAACTACTCCGAACTTCGTTGCTTGCCACGTTCAGGCTTACCTGCACATGTACGATGTAACTCGTGGTCTGCGCAAGAACGGTACTTTCCTGTTGAATACTATCTGGGAAGGTGAAGAACTGGCTAAGAACTTGCCGAACAAGGTTAAGAAATATTTCGCAGAAAACAATATTACTGTTTACTATATCAACGCTACACAGATTGCACAGGAAATTGGTTTGGGTAACCGTACCAATACTATCCTTCAGTCTGCATTCTTCCGTATCACAGGCGTTATTCCTGTAGACTTGGCTGTTGAACAGATGAAGAAGTTCATCGTGAAGTCTTACGGTAAGAAGGGTGAAGATGTAGTAAACAAGAACTACGCTGCCGTTGATCGTGGTGGTGAATACAAGCAGTTGACTGTAGATCCGGCTTGGGCTAACTTGGAAGTTGAAGCTGCTGCTGCCAACAATGATCCTGCATTCATCAACGAAGTTGTTCGTCCGATCAATGCTCAGGATGGCGACTTGCTGCCGGTATCTGCATTCAAGGGTATCGAAGACGGTACATGGCATCAGGGAACAGCTAAATACGAAAAACGTGGTGTAGCTGCATTCGTTCCGGAATGGAATCCTGAAAACTGTATCCAGTGTAACAAGTGTGCATACGTTTGTCCTCACGCTGCAATCCGTCCGTTCGTTCTCGATGCAGAAGAACAGAAGGGAGCAAACTTCCCGATGCTGAAGGCTGTCGGCAAGCAGTTCGACGGTATGACATTCCGTATGCAGGTAGACGTGCTTGACTGTCTGGGTTGCGGTAACTGTGCTGATGTATGTCCGGGTAACCCGAAGAAGGGTGGCAAGGCTTTGACTATGAAACATCTGGAAAGTCAGTTGCCTGAAGCTGCTAATTGGACTTATTGTACTGAAAATGTGAAGTCTAAACAGCACCTGGTTGACATCAAGGCTAACGTGAAGAACTCACAGTTCGCTACTCCGTTGTTCGAGTTCTCTGGAGCTTGCTCTGGTTGTGGTGAAACACCGTACGTAAAACTGATTTCTCAGTTGTTTGGTGACCGTGAAATGGTTGCTAATGCTACTGGATGTTCTTCTATCTATTCTGGTTCTGTTCCTTCAACTCCGTATACAACTAACGAAAAAGGTCAGGGTCCTGCTTGGGCAAACTCATTGTTCGAAGACTTCTGTGAATTCGGTTTGGGTATGGAATTGGCTAACAAGAAGCTGCGTAACCGTCTGGAAGACGCTATGAAGGCTGCTATCGCTGCTGAAGGTACTCCGGCTGAATACAAGGAAGCATTCCAGGAATGGATTGACGGACGTAACGATGCTGACAAGAGCAAAGCTGCTGCCGAAAAGATTATCCCGATGGTAGAAGCAGCAAAAGATAAATGTGCTTACTGTGCTACTATCGCTGAATTCAAAGATTATCTGGTTAAACGTTCACAGTGGATTATCGGTGGTGATGGTGCTTCTTACGATATCGGTTACGGAGGTTTGGATCACGTTATCGCTTCTGGCGAAGATGTAAACATCTTGGTACTGGATACAGAAGTTTACTCTAACACAGGTGGTCAGTCTTCTAAGGCTACTCCGCTGGGTGCTATCGCTAAATTTGCTGCTTCTGGTAAGCGTGTACGTAAGAAAGACCTGGGTCTGATTGCTACTACTTACGGATATGTTTATGTTGCTCAGATTGCAATGGGTGCTGACCAGGCTCAGACTTTGAAAGCTATCCGCGAAGCTGAAGCATATCATGGACCATCTTTGGTTATTGCATACGCTCCATGTATCAACCATGGTTTGAAGGCTGGTATGGGTAAATCTCAGGCTGAAGAGGCTAAGGCTGTAGAATGTGGCTACTGGCACTTGTGGCGCTTCAACCCGGCTCTTGAAGAAGAAGGTAAGAATCCGTTCTCACTCGATTCTAAAGAACCGAACTGGGATAACTTCCAGGATTACCTGAAGGGTGAAGTTCGTTTTGCTTCTGTAATGAAACAGTATCCTGCTGAGGCTGCCGATTTGTTCAATGCTTGTGAAGATATGGCTAAGAAACGTTATGCTTCTTACAAGCGTATGGCTGCTATGGACTGGAGTGAAGAGAAATAATCTTCTGTTACTTAAACAAATATTTTAATAAATATAAGAGGGCATGTCTTGTGACATGTCCTCTTTGTTTTTTTGCAACAAGGGGTCGTGAAGTTATATCTTATATATTTTTTCTGTTTACTTTAAGTTTCGTGGTGAAAAAATATAAAAACATGTTTGTATTCTGCCCCATTTACAGCAATTTTTGTATTTTTGCCGACAACTATGAGTAGAATTTTAGCGATAGACTACGGAAAAAAACGTACGGGCATTGCTGTATCTGATCCGATGCAGATTATTGCCAATGGACTCACGACTGTGCCCACGCATCAGTTGGTGGATTTCTTATTGAACTATGTACGGCAAGAGGAGGTTGAACGTATAATTATCGGGCATCCTAAGCAGATGAATAATGAGGATTCTGAAAATATGAAGAATATTATACCTTTTATGAATCGTCTGAAAAAAATCTTGCCAGATATGGCTGTTGAACTGGTGGATGAGCGCTTTACGTCTGTTTTAGCGCATCAGGCAATGCTGGCTGGTGGCTTAAAAAAGAAAGACCGTCAGAACAAAGCCTTGGTTGATGAAATAAGTGCTACGATAATTCTACAATCTTATCTTGAATCCAAACGAATTTAAAACTTCAAAAAAATAAAAACGATGATTTTACCTATTTACGTATACGGTCAGCCTGTACTTCGTCAGGAGGCCGAAGACATAACTCCGGATTATCCCAATTTGAAAGACTTGATTCAAAATATGTTCGAAACGATGGATCGTGCAGATGGCGTAGGGCTTGCTGCTCCTCAAGTTGGGCTTCCTATTCGAGTTGTGGTAATCAACTTGGACGTACTATCCGAGGATATGCCGGAGTTTAAAGATTTTCGTCATGCATATATTAATCCTCATATTTTGGAAGTCGGGGAAGAACTCGTTTCTATGGAAGAGGGCTGTTTAAGCTTGCCGGGAATACACGAGAGTGTGAAGAGACCTGACAAAATTCATGTTACTTATTTGGATGAAGAAATGAATTCGCATGATGAATGGGTTGAAGGATATCTGGCACGTGTTATGCAACATGAGTTTGACCATTTGGAAGGAACTATGTTTATCGATCATTTGTCTGCTCTTCGTAAACAGATGATAAAAGGTAAACTGAACAATATGCTGAAGGGAAAAGCGCGGTGTGCTTACAAGGTGAAAACAGTAAAATGATTCGAAAACTTCTCTATATATTATATATAATAGGTGTCTTTTCTCCTTTGAGTTCGTGGGGACAGATTAATACGGACCGGGTAATGACTATAGGACGGAATGCATTGTATTTTGAAGATTACGTACTTTCCATTCAGTACTTTAATCAGGTAATCAATGCTAAGCCTTATTTGGCAGAACCTTATTTTTATCGCGGGCTTGCTAAAATGAACTTGGATGATTATCAAGGCGCTGAAAATGATTGTACCGAGGCTATTGAACGTAATCCTTTCGTACCTAATGCATATCAGATACGAGGTATTTCTCGTATTCGTCAGGAGAAATTTAAAGAGGCCATTCAGGACTATGAGAAAGCTTTAAAACTTGATCCTGAGAATATCAGCTTGTGGCATAACTTGGCGTTGTGTCGTATGCGGGAAGAAGATTATGCTTTGGCAAAAGCAGACTTGGATACATTGATCCGTATAGCTCCTCGTTATACAGATGCTTATCTGATGCGTACAGAGGTCTCTCTGAAGCAAAAAGATACGCTTCAGGCAATGACCGATGCAGATAGGGCGATAGATATGGATCGCTATAATTCAGATACGTGGGCTTCCAGGGGAATGTTGTTTTTGCAGCGTGAAAAATATGCTGATGCAGAAAGCGATTTGACGGAGGCTATTCGTTTGTCGGTCCGTAATGCAGGTTTGTTCATTAATCGTGCTTTAGCTCGTTATCATCAGAATAACTTGAGGGGAGCAATGCAGGATTATGATTTAGCATTGGATATAGATCGTAACAATTTCATAGGCCATTACAATCGAGGATTGTTGCGTGCGCAAGTTGGAGATGATAATCGTGCGATTGAAGATTTTGACTTTGTTTTGCAGATAGAGCCTGATAATATGATGGCTGTATTCAATCGTGGTTTATTGCGCGATAAAACAGGTGACTATGCTGGAGCAATAGCAGATTACACTGCAGTTATTAATGAGTATCCGAATTTTCTGGCTGGATATCAATATCGGGCGCAGGCGCGTAGAAAAACAGGCGATTTGAAGGGAGCGGATGAAGATGAATTTAAGGTACTGAAAGCCCAGCTTGATGCCCAAAATGGGAAGTCAAACCAGCGTCAGACTGCAGCTTCGGGAGATAAAACTCGTAAGAAGTCGGATAAGAATATGAATAACTATCGTAAGATTATCGTTGCTGATAATGAGGATGAAACTACGAAGTATAAGACCGATTATCGTGGACGTGTGCAGGATAGAAATATCACTATTCTTCCGCAGCCCATGTTTGCTTTGACATATTACGAGCGTCATGAAGAGGTGAAACGGCAAATTAATTATTCCAAGTATATTGATGATTTGAATAACCGTCATGTACTTCCTCTTCCTTTGTTGATTACTAATAATGAAGCTTCGTTGACGGAAGAACAAGCTAAGTTGCATTTTGCTTCCATTGATGAGGAAACAGAAAAAATAGTGAAGAATCCGGAAGATATGATGCATTATTATGCGCGTGCGATGGATTTCTATTTAGTGCAGGATTTTGATAATGCCTTGAAGGATTTAGATGCGGCAATAGAACGTGATTCAACTTTCTTCCCATCCTATTTTATGCGTGCGCTTATTCATTATAAGCAGTTAGAATACCGTAAGCGTGATAAGAATGATGAATATGAGGCAAAAATAGATGTGGGCGGACAACCGCAAGTACGTGTATTGGATTATGCAACCATTCGCCGGGATTTGGATGAAGTAATTCGTTTGGCTCCTGATTTTGCCTATGCTTATTATAATCGTGGTAATATACTGGCTGTGATGAAAGACTATCATGCTGCGTTGGTTGATTATAATAAAGCGATAGAGTTGGATCCTCGTTTTTCTGATGCTTATTATAATCGTGGCTTGACGAATGTTTTTCTGGGAAACAACCGCCAGGGAATACAGGATTTGAGTAAGGCAGGGGAGCTTGGTATTTTCTCGGCTTATAGTGTGATAAAACGTTTTACTTCGGTAACGGAAAAACAGAATGAATAATAAATTGAAGTGTAAAGGATGAAGAATTTGCAGGTGAACTGTTTAAAATTCTTCATCCTTCATTCTTTATTCTTCATTTATTTGTTTAATTTTGCGACTCAATAATAGATCAATAACATAAAGATTATGATTAAGATTACTTTTCCTGACGGCTCTGTTCGTGAGTACAACGAAGGAGTAACTGGTCTGCAGATTGCAGAAAGTATCAGTTCGCGTTTGGCGCAAGATGTATTGGCTTGTGGCGTAAACGGTGAAACTATTGATTTAACTAGACCTATTAACGAAGATGCTGAATTCGTACTTTATAAGTGGGATGATGAGCAAGGCAAACATGCATTTTGGCATACAAGTGCTCACTTGTTGGCTGAAGCATTGCAGGAGCTGTATCCGGGTATTCAGTTTGGTATTGGTCCGGCTATTGAAAACGGTTTCTATTATGATGTAGATCCGGGAGAGGCTGTAATAAAAGAAAGCGATCTGCCGGCAATCGAAAAGAAGATGATTGAATTGGCTGCCAAGAAAGAAGAATTGGTACGCCAGAGCATTTCTAAAGAGGATGCTTTGAAGATGTTTGGTGAAAGAGGCGAAACTTATAAATGTGAGCTGATTTCAGAACTTGAAGATGGCCATATTACAACATATACCCAGGGAGCTTTTACTGATCTTTGTCGTGGCCCGCATTTGCCTTCTACGGCCCCTATTAAAGCTATAAAATTATTGTCTGTTGCGGGAGCTTATTGGAGAGGACAGGAAGACCGTAAACAGATGACACGTATTTATGGTATAACATTCCCTAAAAAGAAAATGTTGGATGAATACCTTACATTGTTAGAGGAAGCCAAAAAACGTGACCACCGTAAAATCGGTAAGGAAATGGAATTGTTTATGTTCTCTGATATGGTAGGTAAAGGTCTTCCTATGTGGTTGCCAAAGGGTACTGCATTGCGTATTCGTTTGCAGGATTTCTTGCGCCGTATTCAGGCTCGTTACGATTATCAGGAAGTTATGTGCCCTCCAATTGGTAATAAATTGTTGTATGTAACTTCAGGACACTATGCGAAATATGGTAAAGATTCATTCCAGCCTATTCATACACCGGAAGAAGGTGAAGAGTATTTCTTGAAGCCGATGAACTGTCCTCATCACTGTATGATTTATAAGAATACACCGCGTTCTTATCGTGATCTGCCTTTGCGTATTGCAGAATTTGGTACAGTATGCCGTTACGAGCAGAGTGGTGAACTTCACGGATTAACTCGTGTACGTAGCTTTACTCAAGATGATGCGCACATTTTCTGTCGCCCTGATCAGGTAAAAGATGAGTTCTTGCGCGTTATGGATATTATCTCTATCGTATTCAGATCTATGGGGCTTGAAAACTTCGAAGCTCAGATTTCTTTGCGTGATAAAGTTAATCACGAGAAATACATTGGTAGCGATGAAAACTGGGAAAAAGCAGAAAGAGCTATTGTCGAAGCTTGTGAGGAAAAAGGACTGAAGGCAAAAGTTGAATATGGAGAAGCTGCTTTCTATGGTCCTAAGTTGGACTTTATGGTGAAAGATGCTATCGGTCGTCGTTGGCAGCTGGGTACTATTCAGGTTGATTACAACTTGCCTGAACGTTTCCAGTTGGAGTATATGGGCGCAGATAATCAGAAACATCGTCCGGTTATGATTCATCGTGCACCGTTTGGATCAATGGAACGTTTTGTTGCCGTATTAATTGAGCATACTGCAGGTAAGTTCCCGTTGTGGTTGACTCCTGATCAGGTTGCAATTTTGCCTATCTCTGAAAAATTTAATGATTATGCAAATCAAGTTCGTCAGGAACTGAAGAAGAGTGACATCCGCGCCATCGTAGACGATCGTAATGAAAAGATTGGTCGTAAGATTCGTGATAACGAAATGAAACGTATTCCTTACATGTTGATTGTCGGAGAAAAAGAGGCCGAAAATGGAGAAGTCGCTGTACGTAAACAAGGAGAAGGCGATAAAGGAACCATGAAAATCGAAGAATTTGCAAAAAATATTGCAGAAGAAGTTCATAATATGATAAATAAATGGTAACTTTGCAACCGTTTGTGGAAGTAATGTTATATTTGCTTCCACAAATAGCCAACTTTAAGAACAATAATTTATAATTAAAAAGCAAACAAAAAGGAAGAAAAAGAATTTTTTAATGAAGAATGACACTTTAAAAGGGCAGCATCGAATCAATGAACAGATTCGCGCCAAAGAAGTACGTATTGTGGGAGATGATATCGAATCGGCTGTATATCCGATAGCACAAGCTTTAAAACTGGCTGAAGAACATGAAGCTGATTTAGTTGAAATTTCACCCAACGCTGTTCCTCCAGTTTGTAGAATTATAGATTATTCTAAATTCCTTTATCAGTTAAAGAAACG
>HF993288.1 GCA_000436795.1 Bacteroides sp. CAG:1076 | reverse complement strand
AACTCCAGATAATAAAGTTTGGCCGCTTCTATGGACGACACGGCAAACAGGGAATTGAAGCCTTGAATATGAACCTTCTGTTTCTGTTCCTCCACTTCCTTCTTTCCTCTCTTTGCCGAAGCCACTTCCGTGATGTTGGTCAACTTGTGAAAGGCAAACGACCGGCCGTTGCGTTTGGTTTTCTGGTCGAAATGTTCCAGAATATAAGCTACAATACGCCGGATGCGCTCGGGAGCCATCAAAGCCTTTTCACGGTCGATATTGTGTACCTGTTCGTCCTTGATGTTTTCCTGCTCGCGCATCGTGCTGATGTAATCCACCCGAAAAGGCAATACGTTTCCGTCGGCAATGGCATCTACAATGGTATAGATATGCAGCCGCTTGCCGAACGCTTGTTCGGTAGTCTTTAAATCGAATTTGCCACCCGTACTGGAATTATTGGGAAATATCGGTGTACCTGTAAACCCAAACAGATGATATTTCTTGAACCTCTTAACGATAGCCGTGTGCATTTCGCCGAACTGGCTGCGGTGACATTCATCGAATATCAGTACCACATGCTTGCCGTAAACCTCGTGCGTGCGGTTCTTTGAAATGAACACCGACAACTTCTGTATGGTGGTGATAATGATATGCGCATTGTCATCTTCCAGTTGTTTTTTCAGTATCGCTGTGCTGGTATTGCTGTTGGCGGCACCTTTTTCAAAGCGGTCATACTCCTTCATGGTCTGGTAGTCCAAGTCCTTACGGTCCACCACAAACAGTACTTTGTCTATACCTTCCATCTTGCTGGCCAGACGAGCTGTTTTGAAGGAAGTAAGCGTCTTGCCGCTTCCCGTGGTGTGCCACACAAAGCCGCCGCCTTCCACTGTGCCGTACTTCTTGTAGTTGGTTGACACTCGTATCTGTTGCAGAATACTTTCCGTAGCGGCAATCTGATAAGGACGCATCACCAGAAGCAGCTTTTCAGAAGTAAACACACAGTATTTGGTCAGGATATTCAACAATGTATGTTTGGCAAAGAACGTAGCCGTAAAGTCCACCAAATCCGGAATAATCTGATTGTCCCTTCTGGCCCAGTAACTGGTAAACTCAAAGCTGTTGCTGGTCTGGTTCTTGCTCTTCGACTTGCTATTTTTGTTCTGTTCCGCAATGTGCGACACACGGGTGGTATTGCTGTAATACTTGGTCTGCGTACCGTTGCTGATTACGAATATCTGCACATATTCAAACAGTCCGCATCCGGCCCAGAAACTTTCCCGGTTGTAGCGCCGTATCTGGTTGAAAGCCTCCTTGATGTCTATACCTCTGCGTTTCAGTTCCACGTGTACCAGCGGCAGTCCGTTTACCAGAATAGTTACGTCGTAACGGTTTTCATGGCTACCACCTTCGGGCACATACTGGTTGATAACCTGTAAGTAGTTATTGTGTATGTCGTTTTTGTCGAGCAGATAAATGTTTTTAGTGGAACCATCTTCACGAGTCAGCAACTGAATGTAATCATCCTGTACGGTAGCTGTTTTCTCCACGATCCCGCTGTTCTGGTTGGCAATCTTTTCTTTAAAGAAGGACGTCCATTCCTTGTCAGTAAAATGATAGTCGTTCAGCTTTTCTAACTGGCGGCGCAGATTCTCTATCAGTTCCTTTTCGGAAGTAATGGGCAGATAGTCATACGCCTGCGTCTGGAGCTGTTCGATAAACTCCTTTTCCATTTCCGCCTCGCTCTGATATTGCTTGGCAGTGCGGTATCTCGGTTCATAATCCGATACCACGGTGCTCTGCGGATTTTCCGCTACCATTTTATATTGCTCTGACATATCTTTTTATTCTGTATATTTTATAGCGTTGACATTTCTTAAAAAAATAGAACGTTTTCTTTCCCATTGAGTTATTTCAAGAGGAGCTAGATTAAAAATCTCTTGGAGAATTTTATACAAATCATTCAATCTACTTGTTGCGTCTTGTGCATTTACTTTAATAGAAATCTTACTTCCATTAACTACGCCTGTTAAACCCGAGAAATCCATATCACTTGTCAAAATGGAACAAAAGCCAGAACGTAAAACCCACGCAGCTCCCATTTCATTTAGAGAAACTGAACTTTTATAATATCTTGGTGAATGAAGAAATATCATAAAAAGATCATGGTTTTCAAAAAGTCCACGTAAAGTTTCAAAAATATCATCACTTAACCCTAAACCATATCCATCAACAGAGCTACAAAACAATGTTTCTTTATTTAGTCCAATACTTTCAAGCAAATCAACAAGAGCTTCCGCAAACTCCTTATCCTTTGAAGAATGACTAATAAATACCATTGGACTATTTCCTTTTTTTTGATTATTTTCTGATTCCATATTAACTTTAGACATTAAAAGATTATACTTAGTATATATTTTATTAAAGTTTGAATATAAAGAATGACCATTGCCTGAATTATCAAGATTCTTAAACTCCTTAAAATCACTATTCATATCAGTATAAAAATCACTAAGATATATCAATGCTTCTTTGTGCCACTCCAAATATGCATCCATTGATGTTCTCGAAATTCTGTCAGTTTTAGAGGCTTCCTTATATTCATTTTCCAATTGTCGGACTTTTTGTTCTTTTGTAAGAACAACAGGTTTTACTTCCTCGGTTACGGTTTCACTGTCACACAAATCTTCCAATTGTTGTATCAACGTATTATCTATACCTATTACTTGCATATCAAGCCGAAGAGCAGATACGTCAATATTTTTTTTCGTTTCATTGTGATAAAGATGTAACAGTCCACTTACTAACCATACCAAGGTTTCATTACTATCCTCAAAAGAGAAATTAAGCAAAAGCGTTAATGCATTACCTGCTTCATACTCATCAGAACCTATACCAAAAACTCTATTATCTTGTTCTGCTTTTGAAAGACATTGCTCCCACATCTTATCTAATTTCGCAAGAATAAGCCAACGTTTGAATGGAGTACTAAGCAAAAAAGATTCCTCAATGATACGTCCTAAATCCTCACGAAGAGGTTCTATTTTTGTGTCTGGTTTTATCATTATATGTTTGATTTAAGTTTTTTACTTATTTTACTAACTCTTTGATTACGGCTACAGCCGGAGAATACACATACCCAGATATGTATTCTCTCGCAATCTTTGTCGTATAGGTTGTTTCGTTCAAGTAGAAATTATACAATTCATCCAGTTTGATTTCTACGTAGTTTCCGGTACTTTCCCTTTGAATAGTCAACAGATTACCTTGCACGGAACACACCTTATATGGCACTCTGTCTCTTACACTATAAACTACTTTTAGCGAGGCTATGCGCTCCTTAAATGTCTGAAAATTCATCATACTTTTAGCTCTTTCGTTTAAATGTCAATAGTTTATTACGGTAATACTCGTATTGCTCCTGCACGGCAGCAATCTCTGCCGGAAGTCCTTCGGACAAGTCGTTTACCAAGGACTCGAATTTGTCGAGAATGGAAACGATACGTTGCTGCTCGGAAAGGGGGGGGATGGGCAATTTAAATTTTTCCATACTTTCCCCTGAAACTCTGATTACTTTTGTTCCTGTTACAGATTTCTTTTTATAATCATAAAACAATTTTGTTTGAAACAAATATGACATGTATTTGGGATTTTGGCTATGCTTATAAATATACGCATCACCACTTATTGCAACTTCATTTTCTCCTAACCATGCACAAGCTTTACAAACTCCATCAATATCCTCGCTTGTCGTAGCTATTATTAAATCTCCATACGATGCCTTACGTAATCTTTTCGCTAATAAATCACTTGTATAAGAAATTGTTGAAGTCGCAAATGTTCCATAATATGTATGTATTTGGCCATAATGAATACAAGGAAATCCCTCATCAGTAAAATCCTTTTTTTGAAGACCATTACCTCTTACAAAAGTACCAATTTCTCCCAACTTCACCCATTTCACTCTCTCATCATTCTCATCAAATGTGAGTAACTTATTTCGATAATACTCATATTGTTCCTTTCTCGCTTGCAGCTCCGCTTGCAGCTCCGCTGCATGTGCTGTGAAGGTATCAAGGATACGAACTATTTCGTTTTGTACTTCAAGGGGAGGAAGAGGAATTTCAATCATTTTTATATCACTTGCCGTTACAAGTGGCTGACCTCCACCTTTAGAATATCGATTAATATTCAAATTCGCTAATACATAATAAATATATGTAGAATTATACATTTCCATTACATCAACGATTAATGTATTATCTGACACGTCATATCTCCCATTAGCTATATGAATAAATCCTGCATTAGCACCCACCCTAGCAATTAATATTTGTTTTTTATCATATTGATAATTATCACAATATGCAATAATACCTGTTGACCCATAAACAGGATATTTTCCTTGTTCTTTCTTTTGCTTATTTTTCCCTGAAAAGATTTTACACACTTCTCCCAACTTCCTAAACTCCACCCCGTCCGGACAAAGTTCCCGTATCAACTCCTGCAACTTACTCATAATTCATCCTCCACAATTTCTGAATCCTGACTTTCTTCCACCATTCTACGTTACCTATACAGTTAATCACATGCAAATCAGGAAAATATTTTGCAACATCCAATTGCGTCCGCACTGTGAACACAATTGAACGGTGAAGCTTATTTATATTTCCCTGAATTTCCCTCATGCCTCGTCCTCCTCCAGTTCTGCCACAATCCGGTCGATTTCTGTACGCAATTCGTTTTCGCGTGCCACAATACGGCGGATACGTTCGTTCAGTTCCTTAATGTTGGTCTGCGGACGAGTGTCTTCTGCTTCCACGTAACTGCTGACAGACAGGTTATAATCGTTTTCTGCAATGGCTGCCTTATCTACTAAGGCAGAGAAATGCTTCACTTCCTTGCGGTCGATGTATTCATTCAGGATGTGGCTGATGTTCTCAGGAGAAAGTTTGTTCTTGTTTCCCTCGTGCACAAACTCTGCACTGGCATCAATAAACAGGGTCTTGTTATCTTTCTTGCTCTTTTTCAGGACAATGATGCAGGTGGCAATCGATACACCAAAGAACAAGTTGGCAGGAAGCTGAATCACCGTATCTATGTAGTTGTTCTCAATCAGGTACTTGCGGATTTTCTGCTCGGCTCCTCCACGATACAGCACACCCGGAAACTCTACAATGGCAGCGGTGCCGTCGGTAGAAAGCCACGACAGCATGTGCATGGTGAAAGCAAGATCGGCTTTGGTCTTGGGAGCCAGTACGCCCGCAGGTGCGAAACGTGGGTCATTAATCAGTACCGGATTGGAATCGCCCACCCATTTAGTGGAATAAGGCGGGTTGGATACGATGGCATCGAAAGGCTCATCGTCCCAATGGTAAGGCTCGGTCAGCGTATCGCCGCAGTGGATGTCGAACTTCTCGTAATTGATGTCGTGCAGAAACATGTTGATACGGCACAGGTTGTAGGTCGTGATGTTGATTTCCTGTCCGAAGAATCCCGTACGCACATTCTCCTTGCCCAGTACTTTGGCAAACTGTAACAGCAGGGAGCCTGAGCCGCAGGCAGGGTCGTACACCTTGTTCACTTCCTTCTTGCCGACCACCGTGATGCGAGCCAGTAATTCGCTCACCTCCTGAGGCGTAAAAAACTCGCCTCCCGATTTTCCGGCATTTCCGGCATACATGGTCATCAGAAACTCATAGGCATCCCCGAAAACATCTATCTGGTTTTCCGAATAATCGCCTTTTAAATCGAGTCCTCCGATGGTATTTAATATTTTGCAGAGGGTTTCGTTACGTTTGGTTACGGTGTTACCCAGCTTGTTGCTGTTCACGTCGATGTCGTCGAAAAGTCCCTTCAGGTCATCTTCGCTGTCCGTTCCCTTTGCCGATGCTTCAATGTTGTCGAATACCGTTTGCAGGGTTTCGTTCAGGTTGGCATCGTTCTTGGCCCTTGTACGTACGTTGCAGAACAATTCTGAAGGAAGAATGAAAAAGCCTTTTTCCTGCACGATCATCTCCCGCGCATTCTCAGCCTCTTCGTCGGGAAAAGACGTGTAGTCAAAATCTTCCATGCCCGCTTCACGCTGCAATCTGTTGATGTAGTTGGTAATGTTTTCCGAAATGAAACGGTAGAACAGCATGCCTAATACGTATTGCTTGAAATCCCATCCGTCTACGCTGTTTCTCAAATCTTCGGCTGTCGCCCATATTGTTTTAAATAATTCCTGCTTTTGCTGTATGCTGGTTGCCATATCTGTGTTTATTTCTTAGCTTATCTACCTTGTTCCCTTATCCTCGCTGCAAGTACGCCGCCACGGCATCGGCACACCGTTCGCCGTCGATACCTGCCGACACGATACCGCCTGCATAGCCCGCACCCTCTCCGCAAGGGAACAATCCTTCTACGGTGACGTGCTGCAAGGTTTCATTGTCGCGCACGATGCGGATAGGTGCCGAGGTACGTGTTTCCACGGCAATCATTACTGCCTCGTTGGTCAGGAAGCCGTGCGAGCTCTTGCCGAACAACTGGAAGCCGCGGCTCAGACGACTACTGATGAATTTCGGCATCCAGAAATGAAGCGGCGAAGAAACCAGTCCCAGACTGTACGATGTGTCGGGCAGGTCGTAGCTCACCTTCCGGTTGATGAAGTCCGCCATGCGCTGCGCAGGAGCCGTCTGTCGCATGTTACCCTGCTGCCAGCAGAGTTGTTCCAGCTTCTCCTGAAAGTGCATCACAGCCAGTGTATGTACGCTTCCCTCGGGCAGTTTTCCCGAACGGGCTATCAGTTCCTCGGTCTGTGCCTCTGCCGAACCCTGAATGGTTTCGCACGCCTGAAGCTGCAAGTCGGGCAGGAGCAGGTCTTCGGGACGCAGTTCCACCACCATACCGGAGTTGCTCCACTTCGTGCCACGGTTGCTGGGGCTCATGCCGTTCACCACCAACTGGTGAGGTCCGCTGGCTGCCGGCACCACAAATCCTCCCGGACACATGCAGAAGCTGTACACCCCGCGACCGTCTACCTGCTGTACGAAGCTGTATTCCGCTGCCGGCAGATACTTTCCTCGTCCGTTCTTGTTGTGATACTGAATCTGGTCGATCAGCATCGACGGATGCTCCAGACGTACCCC
>HF993287.1:93240-114175 GCA_000436795.1 Bacteroides sp. CAG:1076 | reverse complement strand
TGGAATATAAATCATTGGTATATGCATCCGGATTACTGATTTATGTATCGGGCGTTTACGGTTTTGTGGGTTGTGTATTTATTGGTATCTTTGTACGGATTAAAAACAGAAAATATGGGAGATGTTATCAGATTCGATTCAGTAGAGCAATATAATAAATTGTATGGTCAGGAAACTCTTCATCCATTAGTGACGGTAGTCGACTTATCTAAGGCCTCAACATTTCCGACACATGCTACAATGAATTTTGGATTGTATGCTCTTTTCTTGAAGCAAACTCGTTGTGGTGATTTACGGTATGGCAAACAGACGTACGATTATCAGGAAGGTACAGTGACAAGTTTTGCTCCGGGGCAAGTAGTTGAAGTGAATATGGAACCGGGAGTACGCCCTTTGTCGTATGGTTTGTTGTTTCATCCAGACTTGATAAAAGGAACTCCACTCGGGCAGGAAATAAAGCATTATTCTTTCTTCTCTTATGCATCGAATGAAGCATTGCATCTTTCGGATGAGGAAAAAGGTATTTTTCGCGATTGTCTGGATAAGATTCATTTGGAGCTCGTCCGTCCGGCTGATAAACACAGCAAAAAGTTGATTTCGCGTAACATTGAATTGTTGCTGGATTACTGTATGCGTTTTTATGAAAGGCAGTTTGTTACTCGGACAAAGGTGAATAGAGGAATCTTAGTCCAGTTTGAAGAACTGCTGGAACAATATTTTCAAAGTGACCGTCCGCAAGTACAAGGACTTCCTACCGTGAAATATTTTGCCGATAGTGTGCATTTATCGCCTAACTATTTTGGTGATTTGATAAAGAAAGAAACAGGTAAGACTGCCCAAGAATATATTTTGGAAAAACTGATTGACGTAGCAAAGGAAGAAATCTTGGGCACGGACAAGAGTGTCAGTGAAATTGCGTATGGATTGGGCTTTCAATATCCTCAGCATTTTACTCGTATTTTTAAGAAAACGGTAGGGTATACTCCTTCGGCATATAGGATAATTCGGTAGAAAAAGATTTTATCGATATGGTTAAGCCACGTTTATAATTTGCTGTTCTGTAAGATAGGGTAAACTATAAACGTGGCTTACGTTTTAATTCTCAGGAATAACTTCATTCAGACAGGCTATGGCATTTAGTGTACGCGGATATCCTATATAGGGCAACAGCTGCGTGGCGACAGTCAGTAATGTTTGTTTGTCATTCCCTACATTGACGTTTCCTGCGATATGTCCTTTCACTTGAGGTTCGCATCCTCCCAGAGAAATTAGAATTGCGAATGTCAGGAGTTCTCGTGTCTTAGGGTCGAATACAGGGCGAGTCTGATAATCTCCGAAACAGTTTGCTGAAAGATATTTTTGAATATGCAACTGATTTGCAGGGGATGTTTCATACAGATGGTCTATCTGGTTGCCGAAAATATCTTTTTGTAGAGCCAGCCCTTTCTCCATTCGGGTAGCCGGCGTTACAACGGATTGAGGCGCCAATGGGAGTTTTACTCCTTTCTCCGAAAGAAAATCATTTGCCACTTCAATCAGTTCCTCCACTTTCGACATGCCGGCATAAGGTACGGCATGGTATAAAACCTCTTTTATTTCTAAGGGAGTAATGTCATTGGCAAGAGCGGCATGAAGTGTCTTTCGGTATTCCGTTGTAGAGTTTGTTGCTATGGTGGAAGCCATTGTTACCAGAATTCGGCTTCGTGTTTCCAGTTGACCGTATTTTGCTACGTCTCCAAAGGTAAAATTGCCAAATATTTCAGCCAGCTCTGGATCAGTGATTGCTAAATTATCGTGATATGTGGCATACCATGTCGACTGATTTTTGGCTGCTTCGGCAGATAACTCTCCGTTTGGTGAAGTTGCAGCTGAGTATTCTTCATCATCGACAGGCTCTAACCAGGTATTTTTATTCGTCTGGGGATTACATTCAATAGCGAGATGCGAAAACCAACTATCGGGTGCTGCTCCATGCCAGTGAATTACATTGGGAGCTATTTCTACAATATCTCCTGGAAGCAGCAAGCGTGCCGGTTTATTCTTTTCTTGATAAAATCCTTTTCCTCCTACCGCAATCAGGAGTTGCCCTCCCGTATGGCTGTGCCAGTTGTTGCGGCATCCTGGTTCGAAAGTCACATTACATATCGGAGTGTTCAGCTCTTTATTGCTCGTTAATAGGGCTAAATAAGATTTTCCGATAAAGAATTTGGCATATTGCACATTCTCTTCACCAATGGGAAATGTGCTGAGATGTTGGGGTACACGATTTTCTTTTTCCATATTCTGTGCATTTAATATAGTTATTGGGAGCATTGCTGTCAGGGCAATACATATAGTTGTAATTTTTTTGACTTTCATGGTACGAAGGGTTTAGAATAATCCTTTTTTATATACCACAAAATTACTGCGCTCCACGTTAACCGAACATAAACAGATTACAGATTCTTGTACCCGAATTACCGAAATAAAACGAATATGCCTTTATTATTCGGGGTCAATCTCGTTGGGTGAAGGAAGTTGTTTCCAGCCTTCGCCAAATGTGTCGTAAGCGTCCGTTACTACAACAAAAGCCTTAGGGTCTGCTGCCTTGATAGTGTGTTTTACACCAGCTACTTCTTTATAACTTACAACGAGGAATATCATTTCTTTTTCTTTGCCTGTATAGAGTCCGCTGCTCTTTATACAAGTGGCTGTACGATCAAGGTCTTTTAGTATATACGAATGCAGTTCAGTCATTTTTTTATCGCTGATGACAAATATCAGTTTGTCGTTTTTAGAACCGTTTATCATGTATGCTATGACTCGGGAAATAATAAAAATGGTGATAAGTGAGTAGAAAGACAAGTGCCAGGAAGGTTGTATGGAGTCTTCTGCGCTGCCTATTCCGAAACCTATTACCAGAAGGCCAAAACAAACTACCGTTCCGTCGACCAGCAAGATAGCTCTTGAAAAACGTATATGACAATACTTTTGGAGCAACATACCTACAATGTCACTACCTCCCGTTGTTGCTTGATTACGGATTACAATGCCTGTGCCTATACCTATCAGCGTTGCTCCCATGATGCATGCCAGCATCAGATGATCGGACAGGTTCATGCTTCCTCCTATCAGTTGGGACGGATCAAGTGCCTGAAGGGCTTCTTCGGTAGGATAGACCATTCTTGACATCATATTCATCAGAAAGGGAGTGGTCATGGCTGCGGCAATAGTACGTGATCCCAGCTTCGCTCCAAGTAGAATAACCGACAGGATGAGTAACGGAATATCGAACATGTAACCAAATGTTCCCACTTGTATGGATGGAAATAGGTTATGCAGTACGATGCTGGCACCATAAACTCCTCCCGGAACGATATTATATGGATTGATAAAGAAAACGAATCCTGCTGCTAAAATGATGCATCCCATCAGGATATTGAGCCATGAACAGAGTGTTTTTTTCATAATTGACCTTATTTTTATGCAACAAATTTACATAAAAGCTGGAAAATAAAAATATGATTTGATGGTTTGCTTTATGTTTTTTCTGAAAAATGTTTCGTGAACTAAGTTTGAAAGTTAAAAAGATAGTTGTTGAGTGAGAGGAGGTTAGCTGATTTATTCATTTTTTTTATTGGAAAAGTTGAACAAAATGCGGAACATGAATGTTTCTCTTTACGTAAAAAATGGGGGATAAACGTTAAGCATTTTACAAAACTTTGCGTTTTTTCTACGAATATGTAACAATAATTGATGAAATAACTTTTAAAACTTTGACATAGTAAAAGCAGAAAACGAATGAAGAAAATTACTTTAATTACATGTTTGTGTAGTCTGTTGCTGATGGCTTGTAGCCGGGAAGAATGGAATACTACTGCAAGCACAGATACACCGGAAGCAGTTTTCAAATTATACGATGTAGGATATAGTGGCACTTTGTCACGTGCTTCTACACTGGAAGAAGCACGTTATGACCGACTGGAATACTGTATTGTAGATGAGAATGGCAATCGTGTGAGAGATACCAAAAGCAAATATAATCCGTCGACTTCCGAAATTTATGTAGAAGGGTTGCACGAAGGAAATTATCGCTTGCTGGTATTGGGAGTGAAAGGTAATGAGAGCTTGGATAGAGCAACAATTCACGAATTGAATCACATTGATGAAACCTGGCTCGAGTTTCCGGAAGATTTGCAGAAGCCGCTGGATGCTGAATATTTTTATTCGCAGACACCGTTTACGGTAACAGTACAGCAAGGTACAGGTGGCAAGCAGGAAGTTGCTGCAATACGACAGGATGTAAAACAGCAACGTATTATAAGTAAGGTTGATTTTGAGTTTGCATACAACAATCCGTATGTACGTACGGCTGTAACTGCTAAGAGAGCTACATTTGGTTCTGCCCACTTTTATACAGTACTTTCCGGTGATGGAGCAATGGCAGGCGAGAGTGACGGTACATTACAAGACTTGCTTTTGGATAGTGTTACTTCTTATTGTTTTATGCCTTTGAAGGAAGGTTCTGTGTTGAATGGGGAAATCAGTATCCAGACACGGAATTATCGTGGTAGTGAAGTCAGTCAGGTTTATGCATTCGGTCAGAAGGAAATGGAATCGAATCATATTCATCAGATAGAAACGAAGGTCAACCATCCGGATGACAAGTCGGTTGTTATGTTCCTTACTTCATCGGCTTATGCAGAAGGCAAGCATACTAAAATCTTGCAGGATGATGAAACGAAAGAAGTATACACGAATCCTTCGCTGAGAAAGTTCAACACGGCGCAACCGCTTCAGATAAACATTACCGACGACGGGGAATTGCATATGCGTTTTTATTCGCCACGCGATTTGAAAAATGTTCTTGTCAAGGTGCATATTCCTGCTGTAAGTGATGAGTATTTTGATTTGGCTTACTTCGATACGATTCCGGGATTTGCCGATTTTTATGAAGCATTGCCTTTGGTACAACGTTCGTCTATGTGTCGTACTGAATCAGGAAGACAGATTGAAGTACATCAGATGCAAGCTTCTGAACTGGCAGGTGCCGAGTTTAAGGTTGAGTCGACTGACCCATACTGGGAGAAATTGACGAAAATAGAACACGGATGGGATATTTACTGGGGCTTGTATGGTGGCGATCCTGAACGCGAAGATGGTGGTCCGGTTGGAAACTGGATGGGTATCCGTCCTGTACATTGTCGTGAATCTGTTGCCTTGTTCCTTAATTTCACTTACATGATTGATATGCCGGAACACGAACAGATTCTGACTGAAAATGCAGATCAGCTTTATGATGATAATAAAAATCCTATACAAGTAGAACGGGTTTTACAGCAAATGAGACAAAAACGCACCTTACAGGTCGGGCTGGTTTATCCGGGTAACGGTATCATTGGTCTGGGAGGAGGAAGCACGTTTGGAGCTTACCAGCAGGCGTGGTTCGAACATTACTGGAATACTTATGCATGTAGTATTATGTTTCACGAATTGGGACACGTAATGGGTTATGGTCATAGCAGTTCGTTTACTTACGGACCATGGGCCGAGAAGTTGATGAATAATTTTTATGTACAGAATTTAAGCAAGTTCCCGATAGATTCATCCACTTACCTGAACAGTAAGAATAATCCGAACAGATATAAATAGGAGTCTGATTGTTCGAAATAGATTAATAACAACAATACGAAATAATGAGTAAGATAAGAAATCTGATAGGAGTGTGCAGCCTTATGATATTATTTCTTTGCGGCTGTAACTCGGATAATGATATACAAGGGCGTTTGCCTGAAGGTACAATCGGCGTACGTCTGATCGCTTCCGGCATGGCGGAAGGAGAAACTTCGGATGCTGAATGTCGTGTAAATGAAGTAGAAGGTTTCCGTTTTGAGGAAGGTGTTCTGGAAGAGATTTTCGACCGCCTGAATCCGGATAGTGAGGGAACTTGTCACTTGCAGCCGTTGCAGATGCGTGGTACGGTTTACTTTTTGGCAAATGCTGGAGAAATAATCCGCAAGGCTGCTTTACAGGTTGGGCAGACTACTCTGGAAGAATTTTTGGACTTGCAGGCTACTGTGGACGAACTGACTGCCTCTGGAATGGTAATGACTGGACGTGTAGAACTTGACCGCGAGATGATTTCGGCAACGGTAGCCATGAAGCGATGTGTTTCCCGCATCGACCTGGATTCGTCTTTCGAAGGAGTAAAGGTAAACAACTTGAAGATAAAGAATATAGTACCCTCCGGTTATGTAAATGAAAGGCAGGAAGCTCAATCTCCTGAGGAAATCGATCCGACAGAACTGATGAAAGATTTTGGAGAGGAACCTTTCGAGAATCGCAAGGAAACCTTGTTTTATGTGTGTGAGCAGGGAGGCAGACAATACGATGTGGAGTTGATGGTTACTACAGCCGATGGTGCATGGCATCGCCTCAAGACTTCTTTCTCCGTTATCAAACGTAATACAATATATACCTTGAAGGTGTATGGCAACGGAGCTGATGCTCGTGTAGAGGTCATGACTGATGATTGGGAAAACGGAATCTCCTCAGAGTCGGGACAATTGCTGAAAGGTTTGATTGACAAGAATGCTTCTGAACTGTCGGAAGGCGTGGAAATCAATGAACGTGGAGATACTGTTTTTGTACCTTATCAGGAAAGTGATTTTCAGTTGTCTTTGCTGGCTGAAGAGGGTACACGCCTGATTGTAGATGGCATGGCTGAAGGGGTAAATGTCGTTCCACAGGTTGCAGCACGTGGTTTGCAGCAGTTGGCAAAGGTTAGTGTAAGCAGTTCCCGAAAGATGCCAGGAAGTGTACAAGAATACATATATCTGGATGTATATAAACAGAATGTTTGTACCGGACGAGTGGTACTGGTCTTTCGTCCCAATCCGATTAAGCTGACAGGCAAGATTCGTTTTGATGGAAATGCCGTATGCGATTTTAATACTTACATTGATGGAGAACTTGGAATACTTACTCTGCCCGAAGGTAAGGTCTTAAAGACAGAAATCGCAGGAACTGCTCCGTGGATGAAGGTTGAAGCAGGTGAAACGACGGGTACTTATCGTATTATTGCTGGCTGGAAACCTAATGATCCCGATGCAGACGGACGAGTACAAGAAGCACGATTACTGATAGCAGACGCGGATGGAAGTCGTCAGGAAACTTATACGATAAAAAGACAAAATTGGGGATTGCCGGTGGTTAATATAAACGGAACCTGGTGGTGCAAATACAATTTGCGGGGAAATGTGAAAAACTTTTCCGACCAGATTTTGATAAAGAATGATCCGGTGTCTGAAGAATCCAACGTATTTGAGTATTTGAAGACTTGTTCTGATGAAGATTTGCTGAAGGCAATGGGTGACCAGTATCAGGCAGGAAATCAAGATGGATTAAAGCTGACCCACGAAGGTGATACATTTTATTATGAAGGGTATCAGGGAACATCTGGAAATTTTGGAACAATGGATCCTACAGAAATGGCTCCTGACGGATATCAGATTCCTAATTATAACAATTATCGTTTCTTTACATGGAATGAAAACTGTAATCTGGGATATAATACTTGGGGAGTATTTAATAATGGATTAGGGCAACGTATGAATTTTTCGGTAGCCGAACGTACACTGGTTGTCGATGGAGTAGAATATGGTACGATTGGACTTTATGACTTTGTCTACAACAATACTCATTGGACTATATTCGGTTTGGGACATCAGTGGGCAGATAAAAGCATTTCAAACATGATGGTCTTGCTGGCAACTTACGGCAATGTCAATAATACTTGGCTGATAGAGGGCTATCCTAAGAGTGACGGTAGAGGTAACTGGTTCAAGTATTCAAACAATAATGCTCAGAAAACTCGTACGATACGCTGTGTGAAAACTCCGGTAGAATATATATATGAATAATAAAAATAGAACAATAAAAATTAATGAAAACAACTAAGAAAACAATGATGAAAATGAAAAATTTGGGATTGGTAGGTATTGCATTTTTAGGGTTAGCTTTTACTGCGTGTTCAAACGATAACGAAGGGGATGGAGGTTTAGGAGAAACAACACGTCCGTTGGTAATTGCTACGCGTCAGATTAGCTATGAGGGGGCAGGACAAGAGCTTGCAGGAGAAAATTCCATTACCGATATGAAAGCGTGTGTATTCGAAAAAGGAATCATGACTAAGGTTTTTGAAAACTTACAGCCAACAGCTGATGGCTACAACTTGCAGGTGGATAGTTACGACGGTACTATCTATATGGTGGCAAATGCTGATGGCATGTTGGATTTGAAACAGATGCAGACTGAAGGTATCAGCGAAGAAGAATGGAAAACTACTGCTTTGGGCATGAACGAAGGCAAGGCTGCCAATGTATTTACAGGAATGCTGACCTTGGACGGACAAGGTCAATCGGCACAGACTTTGACTCTGAAGCGTGGCGTTGCTCGTTTCGATTTGAATGTAAATGTGGCAGGAAGTGCATCTATTGAGAGATTGACACTTAAAAATGTAGCTCAGTCGGGATATTTGTTCTCACAGAGTGAGGGTGTGAAATCGCCGACAGATGTAACTCGTAAGGACATGGAAGTAACTTTCGATACACCGTTGACGGCTTCTACTCCGGCAGTGCTCTATGTGTATGAACAGGAAAACAATGGAATGGAAGTTAGCATCGATGCTGTAATAGACGGGCAGCACAAGGTTTTGACAAAGACTTTGGAAGGAAACCTGAAGCGTAATACCATTTATACGATTACAGTACGAAAGAATGATATTGACATTGTAGTAAAAGTGGGCATCGATGATTGGGAACCGGGAACAGATACGGAAATCGTACCCCAGTTGTAATTGTTTTAATTATATTTTGATAGATATAGGTGATAATGATATACAATAAAAGAAACTATTTAGGTTTGTACAGCATATTGCTGTCGGCTTTTCTTATGGCTTCGTGTTCGGATGAACACGAAGCGGTACAGAAGGGCACCGAAAGTCCAGCCGTTGTTCAGGCAGACATTTCAGCTTTTAAGGTGGACGGAAGGGTTTCTTCTCTTGAAGGTGAAAATGAGATTAAGGATATTCAGGCGTGTTTATTCGAAGACGGCTTGATGACAGAAGTTTACACTGATCTGAACAAATCGTCGGACACATATTCGCTGAAACTGAAGAGTATGTCGGGTACGCTTTATATGCTCGCAAATACTGAAGGATTAATCGATTTGCAGCAGATGAAGGATAGAGGAACGACAGAACAGGAGTGGCTGAATACCACTGTAAAGGCCGAAGAAGGAGTAATGCCTCGTTTCTTTGCAGGCAAGTTGGACTTGAAGGAGGAGCCGCAGGGACAGTTTGTATTTCCTATGAGCCTGAAACATGGGACAGCTCGTTTCGACCTTTTGGTAAAGACCGGGGGAGTGTTGTCTGTAAAAAGCCTGACATTGAAAAATGTTGCACAAGAATCTTATCTGCTGCCGCAGACTGGGGTGGTTTCTCCCGAAGGTGCACCTGTCGAGGATATGCATATTGTATTTCAGCAGCCTTTGTCACGAGATTCTTCGGGCATTGCCTATGTAGGCGAACAGGCTAATCAGCAGTTAAAGGTGGCAGCCGAGATGGAAATGAACGGGAAAACCTATGTAAAGGAGGTTGATTTGCCCTCGTTCCTGAAACGTAATACCGTTTATACGATTACAGTCCGAAAAGATGCTTTGTCGGCGGATGTCAAGTTGGAAGTGACTGCATGGGAAGATGGAGGAGACGTAGCTTTACGTCCCGATTTCGACGGTACCATAACGGTCGATAAGGGAGCTTCTGTATTACCGGAAGGGGTTGTTGTGTCAGAATCGGGGAATGTGGTTTCTCTGCCGAGTAGAGCATTGGATTTTACGCTGGCATTCGATTGCGATGACGAACTGGAATTTGTGTCATCGCAGAGCCCGGACATTTCGGTAGAAGCCGTATTGTCGGAAGTGGCAGGCGAAAAGAAAAATTGTTTTACCTTCCATAAGGCACTTCTCCCTCCTGGATACCCTCAGGAAGAAGCGAAAGTGTATTTCCGCCGTAAAGGGTTGAACGAAAATTATGAAGAAGACTGCGTGACACTGGTAATGGAAGAAAATCCTATCCGGCTGGAAGGATTCAGTTTCGACCGTGAAAATTATACATGCGACTTTGGACGTTACATTGATAACGAAATGGGGCGTTTTACCATTCCTGAAGGTCTGGAGCTTGTTGCTGAGTTTGGTGACGAAGACCCTTGGGTGAAGGTGGAAAAGGCTGGAGAAGATGCCAATACTTATCGTGTGGTAGGAGGATGGAAGCCAAATGACCCGAAAGCTGATGGACGTAAACAGTCTGCTCGGCTGGTGGTGCGCCGCATCTCGGACGAACAACCCATGGAAGTTTATACAGTCGTTCGCCGTAATTACGGATTGCCTGTAACTTATCTCAATGGTACTTGGTGGTGTCGTTACAATGCTATAGGTAATTCCAGAAGTTTCGACGATCAGGTGTTAAGTTCCAGCGATCCGGCACGTCTGGCAGGGCAAACCGTACAGGACTATCTTAAGACTTGCTCATCCGAGGAATATGTGCGTTTATGGAATGCTGCCTATGAAGGGAATAATGGGATAGCCTTGCAGGCTGTGTATCGCGACGGTAAGGTGACATTGGACGGCTGGCGTAGTAGTGAGTCGAACCATATCAATAAAGCGGAACCTGCTTCATTGGCTCCCGATGGTTATGAAATGCCGACATTTGATGATTACAAGAATATTCTTGGACTCTTTCCCATACCGACAACCTGGTCAGGATTCTATCCTGAGAATGATGCAGCAAACAGACAGTATCGTAGTGAAATTATTCTTGAAAAGCGTTCTGGCATACAGCTTGACGGACACGCTTTGAACGAGCAGTGGAGCTTTTCTGTCAGAAGTATTGCAGGACACGGTGATGAACCTCTTACATTCTATGGAGTAGGTTGCCAGTGGAACAATGACGGAGTGAATGGAAACTGGTTGCTGCTTGCATGTTATAATCCGAATGTAACCGGATGGCTGTTGAGAGGGAGCAATGCAAATTTGGAACACAACGGGGCGGGCGCAAACAATACTCGTAATGTGCGTTTCAAAAAATCGCCGGTAGAGTATATCTATCAATAAAATAGCCTAAGTTAATCGGGTGCAAATTTACCGGAGGTAGAGAATCGGTAAATATTGTACCCGATTTTATTGCATTACATATTCTCTTTTTTATCGGGATTTTGTATCTTTGTATGTCATTTTATCATAAAAAATGACCAAATAGATTCAATGTAAAAGAAATGTAAGAAAATGAAAAAGATGAACATTATCAGATTAATCTGCCTGTCATGCTTTATGTACATGGCAAGTGGTGCGGTTAATGCACAAAGTTTACAATCTATTCTTTCGGGTGTGGCAAATGCTGTTACAAATAAAGTAACCAACTCATCGGGTGTTTCTCTGGAAGGAACATGGAAGTACACGGGGCCCGACTGTAAGTTTGAAAGCGATAATTTTCTGGCACAGGCGGGTGGAGAAGTAGCTTCTCAAAAGGTGGAAGAAAAGATGTCGGATGTGCTTTCCAAACTGGGTTTTACCGACGGGTGTACATATGTGTTTAATGCCGACAGTACTTATACTTCTACCGTAAAAGGTCGTACAACCAGCGGTACTTATTCTTATAATGCCGATACAAAGGAGCTGACCTTAAAGACTAAGCTCGGCATTAAGTTTAATGCAACCGTTTCGCAGCAGGTATTGTCGCCTAATAAGATGAGTCTGCTTTTCAAGGCCGACAAGTTGATGTCGCTGGCACAGACTATCGGTGGTGCTTTGGGAAATTCGAATTCTACTATCAGCGCTGCTACTTCTTTGCTGAACCAATATGATGGGCTTCAGCTTGGATTTGAACTTGAAAAGCAATAAGCAATTGTTTTTTCTAAGTTTTATTGTTTACGGGCTTGACATTTGATATGTCAGGCTCGTATTGTTTTGTGTAACACGTCATGTGATCTACTGAGACATATCAGGTTATATTACAAAAAACGTCTGGACGTTTTTTTATTTTTTTGTACAAAAAACAAAGAAATTTGTACAAAAAATAATTAGGTTTCCAGCTCCTTCTTTCTGAATGGTCAGGAGAAACCTTTTCGGACGATTAATTTATTCTCGACAGGGGATGCCAGAATTGCTGTTAACGAAAAAAGTGTTACTTTTGAAAGGTGGTATGAGTTTGCTCTATTGGGACAGATAAAGAGTATCACATTATTTTATTTCTAATCCATAAAAAAACACATTATGAAAAAAATTATTCTGCTGTTGTCTGTGCTGCTTTTTAATTTAGAACCTATATTGGCACAAGATAACTATGAACGCAAGATTTTTGTTTCTGCGTCGGGCGATAGCCTGAATTACCGTCTGCTGGAGCCGGAAGCAATGCAGGCCGGAAAAAAGTATCCGCTGGTATTGTTTCTGCATGGAGCAGGTGAAAGAGGCAATGACAATGAAAAACAGTTGACGCATGGTGCACAGATGTTTCTGAATCCGGTCAACCGGGAAAAATATCCTGCCTTCGTTTTGTTTCCGCAATGTCCCGAAGATAGCTATTGGGCATATGCCACTCGTCCGCTTTCTTTTATTCCGGCTCAGATGCCGGTCGGTGAGGAGATGCCATCTGCATTTCGGGCTGTAAAAGAAATGCTCGATATGTATCTGGCAAACCCGCAGGTTGATAAATCGAGAGTTTATATTATCGGATTATCGATGGGAGCAATGGGAACTTACGATATGGTTTCCCGCTTTCCTGACATGTTTGCGGCTGCTGTTCCTATCTGTGGTACGGTAAATCCGACACGCTTGTCGACCGCTAAGAACGTGGCATTCCGTATCTTCCATGGCGACGCTGATGATGTGGTTCCCGTAGCCGGTTCCCGTGAAGCTTATAAGGTATTGAAGGCGGCAGGTGCTTCGGTGCTGTATACCGAGTTTCCGGGTTGCAACCACGGTAGTTGGAATCCTGCCTTCAACTGTCCGGATTTTATGAGCTGGCTTTTCGGTCAGCAGAAAAAATAAGACATACGATATTTGCAAAATGATTGCCGCCTGCGGTTATATCGATGATGTATATCCAGCATTCCGGCAATCATTTTTACTTGCAAAGATAAGCATCCGCTATCTTTGTGCGGTAGAGTTAATGCTTAAGATACCCCGGAGCATCGAACTTGGCCGATTTCTTGCCATGTAACTTTTTGGCGTGTCCCGGAGGAATTTCCTTCTTGTGTGGCGGTTTAGCACGATGTCTGGTTACGATACATGAGGTCGTACTCAGGCAAAGCGTTAGAATGAACAAGGTTAGTAATGACTTTGGTTTCATGGTAACAGTATTATTTTTTACAAAGATAAAATAATTTTGGAATATGCGTATGTTATCATGTATTCATTGAATGTTCAATGCGTATATCTACTATTCTTAATCAGGAAATAATGGTACAGATATACTTGCAGCCGTAGTATGAGAAGATATTGCATCGGGAAATACGATTTCCGGAGAAAGAGCATAATATCTGTAAAGAGGGCTCCATTTATCTGCATTGACGGCAGTACATGTCACCCTAATTATCGCAGATAAAATCATTCTTCTGTAAAAACAGAGCAGGAAAGTTTCAGTCTGTTGCCGCTCTGAGCTCTGTGGGCGAGATGCCTGTTCGTTTCTTTATAAAATTACTAAATGAGGAAAGTTCTTCGAACCCAAGGCTGTATGCAATTTCACTGATACTTAGCTGGCTATGCTGTAATAACCGTACTCCTTCCTGCGCGATGCGAGCATTGATAAGATCGGAGGTAGTACGTCCGGTTGTTGCTTTAACAACCCGATTCAGGTGATTGACATGAACGGAGAGGCGGTCGGCGAAATCAGTAGCTGATTTCAGGCGTAAAATCTTTTTCGGCCATTCAATAGGAAATTGACGGTCGAGTAATGCAAGAAATAGTTCCGCAATACGCTGGGCGGCATTCTTATGAGGCACGTAAGTACTGCTGGGGGCAACTTTCATTGCTTCATGTACCATCAGATGGACGTAACAGCGCAGAATGTCAAGCTTCTGAGAATAATCAGTCTTCAATTCTTCTCGCATTTTATTAAAGATATCTGTAACACTTTTCAGTACATTGTCATTTAGAAAATAGATACGTTCTTTCGACTGATTGAAAAGTGGGGTGTCTGCCAGTGTTCCCATTTTCTCACTTGCTTCAATAAATGCTTCATTGAAAATGCAAAAACATCCTGTGCCAAGAGCTTTTCCCGTAGCTTCCCATGCGTATGGAATCATCGGATTAGAAAATAATAAGGCAGGGCGGTCAACCATAATCCATTTGTCGGCATAGTAGAGTTTACCTGTTTCCAAGACCAACGCAATTTTATAAAAATCACGATAGCTGAATGACACATGTCCGATACGACATTTACTCTCTTGTATGGTGAAATAGGGCTTCTCCTTAATGTATGCTTCGGCTGCAAGATCGTTGCGCCCGATACGCTTGTAAAATTCGGTAAGATTTTCTATCATAACTGCCTGCTTTTCCTCTATTCATTTTCATTGCTTGTAAAGATAAGCTTTCGGGTAAAGATGAACAAATTATCAGGCTGATAATCTCATTTTTCCGATGCTTCAGCCTCTTCTCAGAGTTGGCATTTCTCCAACTTGCTCTTGTTTGTGACCGAAGAGAATCTGCTTACAGACTGTACCTTGTCTTTATCTTTTATGGCTTTGGGTGTATTCTATATGGCATGATACATTCTTGTTAGTTGGTGAGTTATCTGTTCTTTGCCGATTTTTAGCTTCATAATCAATCTGGGAACCGGTGAAATATGAGAATATTACGGACGGAGTGGACCATAAAAATAGGATGCTGTAGCTCCACCATCTATCAGAAAATCGGATCCGGTGATGAAAGCTCCACGTTCACTCATCAGCAGTTCGGCTACATTTGCTACTTCGTCGGCTGTACCCGGACGGCCTGCAGGGCATTTAGCAAACATGTTCTTGTAGAAATCTCCACGTGGACCATTGAACTCATCAATGGCAAGTGGGGTAACAATAATACCCGGAGAGATAGAGTTGATACGTGCTCCCCGTTCACCCCAACGGACTGATTCCGACATAACACGCTTTACATTGCATCGTTTTGCCAGTTGGTAGGCATGTAAAGTGTCGCGGATATTGGCCGGTTGTAAAATATCCAGTTTCAGCAGATCCTCTGCTGGAGTCATAGCAAGCTGTTCATCTATTTCTGTTCCAAGGGCAGGCAACCGATGTCCCGATTGGCTGGAGATGGTTACTCCTGTACCTCCTTCGGCAATCACTTTGCCTACCTCCTCCAAGAGGACTGCTGTCCCGTAAAGATCTACATGAAGGATTGTTTCGATAGATGCTTGACTGGGCGATACTCCGGCAGCATTGATAAGCATCTGGATTTCTCCATAATGTTTAGCCGAATCTATCAGTCCTAAAATAGATTCACGTGATGAGAGATCCATCTCTACGGGTACTGTATCAAATCCCGCTTTGTTCATTGTTTCGGCGATAGTTTCTGCGTTATCCCTGCGCTTGTCTCCAATAACGATTTTCATTCCGTAGCCCATACGGCGTGCGATGGCCATGCCGATTTGCCCCGCACCGGTCAGTATCATTACATTTTTCTTCATTGTTTTATTATATTTTTTCTCTTATTAGCTAAAAGTTTACTTTACTAAGCCAGGTTATTACATTTTGTTTTGCCTGTATCTGTCTGTTTTGAGCTGTAGTTCCCTGTATGGCAAATCCTTTCTGGAAAGTTGCTCCTTTGCAGGCGTTCTTTAGTTTATTTTCTGTGTTGCCTAATCCACTACCTTCGTGGGTGCAGAAAGGGATAATGTTTTTGCCTTGCCAGTTATGCTTTTCAATAAATGTATAGACTGCCATTGGCACATCGCCCCACCAGTTGGGGTATCCAAGGAAGATAATGTCATAGTCTTCTATCTTTATATCGCCTTTGATAGCAGGACGCGATTTGGAACTTAATTCTTTTCGAGCAACATCGATGCAATCCTTATAGGCAATGGGATAGGGAGTTACAGTTTCGATGTGAAATAGTGTGCCTCCTGTCTGTTCGGCTATTATCTCGGCTATAATTTGTGTATTGCCTTTTTTTATGTAGCCCACGTTATAGTTCTCGTCAGCACGCGAAAAGAAGGCTACCAAAATTTTATTTCCGTTCATGTTTGTTCCTTTCTTTGAATGGTTTTGTGCATATAAAGTCGTTGTCAAAAGGCTCATCAGTATTGTGCAAAGGGTTATTAGTTTTATTCTCATAATACTTAAACCAATGGTGGAACAGATGAGTAAACAAAGTGCTGTTCACGTTCGGATATCCACCAGCGCCCTTCTATCTTGACATATTTGTCATAATAGCGTACAGCATGCAAGGTCAGCTTGTCCTTGCCCGCTTCCTCAGTAACAAGGGTAGCGATGGCATAACAGATACCAGTAGCATGTGTTTCATCCGTAAAGTCTATGACTTGTTGTCCATTTTGGTGAAATGAAGCCTTAGCTGCGCCGAATGCTTTGTATTTGGCAATCATGTCTTCTACGTTGTGAATATCCATACCGAGTTTATCTCCGAAATACACTTTCAACTTAATGTCTGATGTAAAAATCTCACGATAGTAATCTTGGTTATTCTTATCCGATTCAGTTGCATAGCGATCTACTAAGTCTTTCAATGCCATACGGTCTTGTAATTCTTGTTGCATCATGATTTTTATACTCATTTATTTTATTACAAAGGTAGGAGGTTGGTACGACAATGACTTTTGCAAATCAAACCATAAGTTGCTCAAATCAAACAATTTCGTTTTTCTTAATGTGATAGTTCGAGAGTATCGATATAAAAAAGGAAGGAGATATCTGTCTGTTTACATTGACTGGTTTGGTTTTATTTTTCTTCTTACCGTCTTTACAAATGCGAAGCATTAAAGGGTGTTCGCCATTAGATAAAATCTTAGATATGTAACATACGATATCAACAGTTGCATTCATCGTTTTTTTGTTTAACTCACACGGTTAAACCATAGGTAAGGACAGTTTATCTCAAAAAAAATCAGAGACTTACATTACGTAAGCCTCTGATTTCCAGAAAGAGCGGTAAGCGGGATTCGAACCCGTGACCCTTAGCTTGGGAAGCTAATGCTCTACCAACTGAGCTACTACCGCAGACGAAAGTATGACAAAAGTAGGTTATATTACGCAAATAAGCAATAATAAAACCTACTTTTTTTCATCAATAATCTATTTTGTCTAATATTCCTGCCAGATATGCGATTGTTACTCCGTAATTCGTCATCGGGATTTGCTGATTACGTGCTTGCATTACGCGGTTTAATACATATTTCCGGTTAAACATGCAGGCTCCACAATGAATTACAAGATCGTACTTGCTCAAATCTTCCGGAAAGTCCGTTCCCGAAACGTGGTCAATCTGCAATCCGACTCCGAACTTTTTACGAAGCATGTTCGGTATTTTTACACGTCCAATATCTTCGGCAAGTGGGGCATGAGTACATGCTTCTGCAATTAGGACATGCGAATTTTCCGTCAGACATCCGATGGCATTTGCTCCTTCGATAAAGTAATCTATATCGCCTTTGTATTGGGCAAACAATACAGAAAAGGAAGTTAGTCGACTCGTAGTCGGTTTTTTTTCGTAAACGGTCTTGAATACTTGTGAGTCCGTAATGATAAGCGATGGAGGTTGTATCAATGCTTGAAGCATCTGGTCTATTTTATCTGTTGTACAACTCATTACAAGACATTTTCTGTCGAGCAATTCACGTATAGTCTGAACCTGTGGAAGAATTAATCTGCCTTTAGGAGCTTGGATGTCTTGCGGCATAACTAACATGACAGTATCGCCTTCCTTTACCAGTCTTCCCACAATTCCCTGTGACATGGTTTCGTCGGGTAACTTAGCAATCAGGCTACGGCGTATGTCATCCATTCCTTGTTTAGTACGGGCACTGACCGCAAGAGGAACTTGTCCACATTTTTTCTCTATGGAGCGAACGGTAGAAGTAACATCTGCCAGCAAGTCCACTTTATTTAATATCCATATTACCGGAATATTTTTTTCTTTCAGCAGACGATTCCATTCAAGCTCTTTTTCGATATTATCTCCGGTACATACCAGCAGGGCTACATCTGTACGCTCCATGGCACGCATGGTCTGTCGGATACGGAGTGCTCCCAATTCCCCTTCATCATCGAGTCCTGCTGTATCAATAAAGACACACGGACCTATGCCATGTATCTCCATTGCCTTATATACAGGGTCGGTTGTGGTTCCTGCCACATCGGAAACAAGAGCTGTTTCCTGATTGGTCAGCGCATTAATCAGCGATGATTTACCACTATTACGTTTGCCGAACAGTCCGATGTGCAGACGGTTGGCACGAGGTGTTTCTTGCATAAACTTCAAATCTTATAAGAGTTAGAATCTGAAATCTCGTTTTCCTTCGGAAATACGTTCCAGATTTTCCAATGCACGACGACGGATAGCTGGATTAGGAATCTGTTCCATTTGTTCACGAATCATCTTTACACCCAGTTCACGTGTTTCGGGAGAGGCATAATCTTCCAGATACTCTTGCAAGGTCATCAGTGCATTCGGAGCGCAACAGTTGGCTATCTGTCCGGTTTTGACCAGAGACATGAAGCGATCTCCTGTACGTCCTTCACGGTAACATGCGGTACAGAAACTGGGAATATATCCCAAACGCAACAGCCAGGCCACGATTTCATCGAGTGTGCGGCGGTCGCTTACATCAAACTGTGCCGAATTTTCTTCAGGCGTTTCTTCGTGTACATACCCGCCTACGCTGGTACGTGATCCCCCGCTAAGCTGAGAAACTCCTAAAGCCAGTACCTTCTCACGTGAGCGTTGTGATTCGCGAGTAGAAACAATCATGCCGGTATACGGTACACTGATACGGATTACGGCTACTATTTTCTGGAAAATATCATCCGAAATAGCATTTTCAAAGTCAGAAGCATTGATATCATCGGCCGAACAAATACGTGGTACACTGATGGTATGCGGTCCTACACCATATGTCGCTTCCAGATGTTCGGCATGCATCAGCATACCCACGAAGTCATAACGGTAAGTATTCAGACCAAACAGAACACCAATGCCTACATCGTCGATACCTCCCTGCATGGCACGGTCCATTGCTTCCGTATGATATGCATAGTTGCTTTTCGGGCCCCGCGGATGCAGTTTCTCATAATTCTCCTTGTGATAGGTTTCCTGAAACAGAATATACGTTCCGATACCGGCATCATGCAGACGGCGGTAGTTCTCGACCGTCGTTGCTGCGATGTTTACATTTACGCGGCGGATGGCACCATTCTTGTGTTTGATGCTGTAAATGGTCTTGATTGATTCCAGAATATATTCTATCGGATTGTGTAACGGATCTTCTCCGGCCTCAATAGCCAGACGTTTGTGTCCCATATCCTGCAAAGCGATAACTTCCTGGCGGATTTCATCCTGCGTAAGTTTCTTGCGGGCAATCGATTTGTTTTTGATGTGGTACGGGCAATATACACAACTGTTTACGCAATAATTGGAAAGATAGAGAGGCGCAAACATGACGATACGGTTACCATAGAAACGTTGTTTGATTTCACGTGCCAGAGCATATATTTCTTCCAGCAGACTGTCATCCTGACATTCCAGTAATACAGCAGCTTCACGATGGGTCAGTCCCTTGCACTCGCGGGCCTTCTCAATAATAGAACGAATCAACTCACGATTATCTTTATTGGCTTGTGCATAGTCTAATGAAGCCATGATTTCATCGTGGTTGATGAACTCTTCTGCATGAGGTGAATCTATTTTATACATAATTGATTTTATATTTTAAACGATAATAAAACAATGTTTTAATGTGCACTATAATCTCCTCTTCCTTTATCGATGGTATATCCGATTGCTTCCAGCCGCTTTTCCAGCAAAAGAAGTCCTTCGGCTGCTTCAGCTCCCAAAGAAGCCTTGTTATCGTATAGAGAATATTTGCTTCGCTGTACGACAGGGGAGAGGTTAGGCATCACGACATTTGCTCCTGCCAGTATTCCCTTTTCCCTGCCTTCAGGAGCAAGAGTGGCAAGTGCCGTTGTAGAAGGTATCAATGCATGTGGATGCATCAGCCGGAAAATGGAGAGCAACAGCAAGGTCAGTTTCATGCTGCCCGACGGCATCTTGGCAAAAGGAGTATCATGGTGTGGAAGAAACGGTCCGATACCAATCATTTCAGGCTGGAGTTTCTCTATGTAAAGAATGTCTTCTACCAGCGTGTCGATAGTTTGATACGGGCTTCCTACCATGATGCCGGTACCAGTTTGAAAGCCAATACGCTTTAAATCATCCAGGCATCTCAACCGATTGGAAAGCGACATACCTTCAGGATGCAGTTTCCGATAATGCAAATCATTATGCGTTTCGTGACGAAGCAAGTATCGGTTGGCTCCTGCCTGGAAAAAACGTTCGTATACAGACGTATTTTTTTCTCCCAGCGAAAGCGTAATAGCCACATCCGGGAACTCTTTTCGGATAGAGGTTACAACACGTATCATCATTTCGTCGTCATTGATTTCTCCACCTTGGAGAACGAATGTCCGGAATCCCAATTCATACCCATGTCTACAGCATGCAAGTATTGTGTCCTCATCCAGATGATAACGTTCTATCAGCTGATTGCTTTTGCGAATGCCGCAATAATAACAATCATTCTTACAGCAGTTGCCAACTTCAATCAGTCCTCGTATGAAAATTTTGTTTCCGAAATTAGCCAGTGAAACCTCACGGGCCAGAGCATTGATAAAGGAGAGGT
>HF993287.1:89584-93207 GCA_000436795.1 Bacteroides sp. CAG:1076 | reverse complement strand
AGAGGTGCTCTTCCTCACATTGACTTAGTAAAACACGAAATTCATCGGAAGCAAGTGTATGCTCCCGATGAAGACGTTCTATTAAACTTCTCATATAAAATGGAGAAGGAATTTATTCTTCCTTATAGTTTTCGTATTTCAGCGTACGTTTCAGCAGATCCTGATTCAACTGGCGCTTTCCAGCTACCGAATCATTGTAGGCACTTGGTCCTGTTACACAGCCACCTTCGCAAGCCATCATTTCGATGAACTGAGCATCTACTTTTCCTGTTTTTGCCCATGCGCGCATTTGTCCGATACTCTTCTTGTTAAAGTCGGAGAATTGCAGCATCTTGATACCGTCAGCCTTAGGACCGAGATATGCTTTGACTGCTCCGGCAACACCTCCTGCCTGTGCAAAGCCATGAGCTTCACAAACAGATTCATAGGCAACCTTGTACGGATTAGCCTGAGCCAGCTCAATACCAAGTCCACGGAATACAGAATGTAACTCTTCGAACGTTACTACGTAGTCTACACATTCATCGCGTTGTGCTTCCTTACGCTTGGCAATACACGGACCGATAAAGACAACTTTTGCATTGGGATATTTTTTCTTGGCGATACGTGACGCATAATACATCGGCGAACCTGTAGTTGAAACATAAGGCTTCATGGCAGGAATATGCTTGTTTACCAGTTCGATGTATGACGGGCAGCAAGATGTGGTCATGAACTTCTGTCCTTCTTCCAGCTTTTCAAGCAATTCGTGTGCTTCATTGCTGGTAGTTTCCATAGCACCTTCTGCCACTTCGATGACATCGGCAAAGCCAACTTCCTTCAGGGCACCGTATACCTGATCGATTGTAGCGTCGAACTGTCCCAATACGGAAGGAGCGGGAATTGCTACAACTTGTTCGCCTCGGCGGATTGCTTCCAGCACATCGAATACTTGAGAAATCTCGAAGATTGCACCAAACGGACATGCATTCAGACACTTTCCGCAATAGATACACTTGCTTTCGTCAATATGTTCTATGTTATTTTCATCTTTGCTGATAGCCTTTACAGGACATGCTTCTTCACATGGAACCGGGATGTATACAATTGCATGATACGGACAGCTCTTATGACAGATACCACAACTGATACAAGTATCATGGTCGATGTGTGCCTGACCGGTTTTCTTATCAAAATGAACGGCTCCTTTCGGACAGTTCATGTAACAGCTTCTTGCTACGCAGCCGCGGCACAAGTTACTTACTTCATAGTTCACCTGTACGCATGAAGAACATGCTTCATCGATGACACAAAGAATATTTTCTTTCAGTTTATTTCTTCTTTCCAGTGCCTGGCGAGCGTATTCAGAAAGCGGAGTCAGCTCGTCTGTTTCGTCGGACATATCCCAGCCCAGCAAAGGGAGTGACTTGTATTTCGTTACGGCGCGTTCTTTATGAATACAGCAGCGTCCCACCGGTTGAGAACGGCGCGGACTGAATTCTAATGGAACACGGTCAATTTTTTCAATAAGTTGGTCTTCTTTCCACAGAGCCACGAGTTTTTCCAGCAATCTGTGGCGTACGATCATTACGTTGTTTGATGCCATAACACAAAAGTTAGGTTTATTAGTTTAGTTATCCTTAAATAAATAAAAGTTTACTTTTCTTCTGCCGCCCGCAAAATGAGCGTGGTGGCTCCTAATGTGAAGATCGCTCCGTCTTCTATGCGGACACGGTCTTTAGGTCCTAAGAGTTCATTCATCAAGAATGTACCGGTGATGCTATCGTTATCGCGCAGCGTATATGTGATGCTTCCCTGCTTGTTTACCTTCACGTTCAGTATACAGTGACGGCGATCCATGCTCGGATCATTTGTTTCTACGGGAATATCTACGTCCGTTCCCTTGCAACGGCGTCCTATTACATTATCTCCTTCGTGCAGAGGAAGTACCTGTTTGTAGCCGAAGACATTTTCTATGGCTACTACATTTCCGAAATCTTGCGTACCTTCCTTTTCGTCCACCACCTCTTCACGACGTGAGCCGGCGTTTAATTTAGATTTTCCGATACGAATGCCAAACTGTTTCTTGCAATTGTCGCATACAAAAACCAGTGACTGACCTTCTTCATATTTTGTTTCATCGAATTGTATATAGTTGTCACATTTCGGACATCTGACTCTTTTCATAACGTGATTTGTTCGGTTTATTTAGAAGTGAATACCCATGCCGACGCAAATTTTGCATCACTTTTCAAAGCTTTTACTTGTTTGTAAGCATCAGTCTGCTTGTCATACTGGTTGATTGCTACACGAAATCTTCCGTTCGACTCAAGTATCTGTGCGTTATTATAACCTTTCTGCTTCAGTTGCTTTACTTCCTGCTGCGCATCATTCATAGTTGTCAGGCTGGCTACAATCACATAATAACCGGCTTGCTCCTTTTTTGTCTTCTGTGATGCATTGGCAGAAGCAGATGTCTGCTTCTTTTCCACTTCCGGTTTCTGAACCGATTTGACCGCCTCTTTTTGAACTGGCTTGTCAGAAGTTGCCACTACCTTCTCAGTCTTGACAACGACCGGCTTCAGTGTATTGATATTATTCTTTATATATTGTTTCTTTACAGTCTTTTGCTCTTTTTTCTGGGCTTTGACCTGTGGCTTTGTTTCTGGTGATGTTATGATACTTGAAGCCATCGAGTGATTTCTGATTGCATCAAACAATCCTGCCGAACCTAATGAAGCATATTCCGCATCATCCATATAGGTATTTTCTACAGGTACGGAAAACAAGAAGAACAACAGTACAGCCGCAGCAACAGCCACAATGTTCTTTGCCCATTTGCGGTAATGAGGCTGGAAACGTCGGGAACTGATTTTGACTGTACGTTGCATGACCGGTTCGAAAACAGCCGGTTGTACAGACGGTTTTTCCTGAGCCAGTTTCGGAAAGGTAAAAGCCTGAAGTCCGTACAGTGACGGTGTAAAGAAACCGTTTGCTTCCGGCTCAAATTCATACACACCGTTCATGTTATAGTACAATGTACCTACGTTGTTCAGATGTATATGTCCTTGCCGGTAAATATCTTCTTTCAGTTGTGATACTATTTTCTCTATTCTGCGAGTTGCATCGGGGAAATCTGTATTATACGCTTGCATATACGACTGCACCAACAGACCATCGTTCATGACAAGTTGCGGATTAAATCCGATGGTACGAGCAGGCGGACAAAACTCTCCCGTATCTTTGTTGAATACAGACGAACGATAGTGAGCTATAAAGCCTCCTAATCCCGGAACGATTACACAATCGTTTTCCAGAAGTAATACTTCAATATGTTTTGCCAATTCAATCATAATGCAAATATAGGATTTTTTTCTCTTATATCGTATGTCTTTTACGCATTTTGTTCGAAAAGATGGATGTACTTTTTATAAAGTCGCAGCGAACAGCAACTTTACGTGTATTTGGCAAGATGAGATACGATGAAACTTTTTCTTATACGTATGGTGGCCGTTGTATAGATATTTTCCTGTGGATTAAGGAAAAACCAATGAATCTGTTTCTGTCTTGCTTTTTCCCCACAAGTCGAGCATCTCAGTTTCTCCCCAGTACCAGCGAACGAGGCTTGCAAAGACATTTTTGTA
>HF993287.1:66693-89528 GCA_000436795.1 Bacteroides sp. CAG:1076 | reverse complement strand
GTGGAAGTATTGCTGCCACGCATGGTATAAACGGGGATGGCGGAAAACGAATTTTCTTCAGGATTTATCGTTTCGGTGTAGTGAGATTCATAACCACGTAGTGTTATTCCGTGATATTCTGCCTGACGATAGCCTGCATTTGTCCGCGCTGTCATCGTAAAGTCGAAAGGAAATATATTTGCCATTTCGTAAGCTGTTCCTCCCTGACGGACGGTAAGCGAATGGGAAAGCAGTACCATTCCTCCACATTCGGCAAGCAGTTTCCCTCCTCCTTCGATATAATCACGAAGTTGCCCGAACAGCCTTTTCCGACGATACAACTGTCGTGCAAATAATTCCGGATAACCTCCGGGAAGATATACGAGGTCGGCATCTGGAAGATCACTGCCATACAGTGGACTGAAATAGGAAATCTGACCGTTGCGGGCCAATGAATCTACATTTTCCTGCGATAAAAGGCAGAAAGCAGGGTCACGGGCGATGGCTATTTGCAATTCCTTTCTGCCCATAATGTGCCTGTTGTCCAGTTCCGACTCAGACGTATAGGGCAGGATATGCTGGCATGGAAAGATACGCTCGCATAAACTTAGTAGTTTATCTATATTTACATGCTTTTCGATAAGAGAAGCTATCCGGTCAATTTGTTCGTCCATGGACTGTCGGACGGACAAAACCAGTCCCGAATGTCGTGGAGGTAATTTAAAATCATTCACAACAGGCAGATAGCCCAGACATTCTACTCCGGCATCCATGCACGCCTCCTGCAACAAAGTCAGGTGAGCAGGCGAAGCAACCTGATTGAACACAACTCCCACGACCTGCACATAACGTTTGAAATGCTTGAATCCGTACAGAATGGGAGCGACAGAATATGCTGTAGCACGGGCGTTAACAATCAGAACGACCGGTATTTTCAGCAACCGGGCAATATGCGCATTGCTCCCTTGCATCCGATTATATCCGTCGAAAAGTCCTGCGGTTCCTTCCGTTACGCAGACATCCGCCTGTTCAGCATACTTATTATATATTGTTTGAATATGACCATCCGACGCCAGCCAAGTGTCCAGATTTACCGAATCGTGACCAGCCGCAAGTGCATGATACTGTGTGTCGATACAGTCGGTACCACATTTGAAAGGCTGAGCGTGCAGTCCCCTTTGCCGAAGCGCGCGCAGCAATCCCAGCGCAAAGGTTGTCTTTCCGCTGCCGGATATGGGGGATGCTATCAGTAATTGTGGTTTCATACTTGCCTCGGTGGTTAAAATCGGGGACAAAGATAGGGAGAACTCACGAAATTCCGGCATAAAACCAATAAATATGTAGCAAGTGCCCGCTGGCATCCAGTAAATTTATTTTCCAGACAGATGTTACAAATTTGTAACACAACTGCCGCTTTATATGCCGAAAGCATTTTATTTATCGTGCGATTTTCAGTACTTTTGCAGGCAATAAAATAAAAATCAATGAAAACAATCGTTATAACCGGCGGAGCCAAAGGGATAGGGCGCTGCCTGGTAGAGTATTTTGCATCGCAGGGCAATACGGTCTATTTTATCGATATGGACGCAGATGCTGTTGCGACTGTAACGGAAAAATTATGTGCCAGGCAGATGGACGTGCATGGCTTTACAGGAGATATTGCCGACGAGCAGGTATTACAGAAGTTTGCGGAGAAAGTGATAGAAGAAACTCCGCAAGGCATACACTGCCTGATAAATAATGCTTGCCTGATGAAAGGAGGAATCCTGAGTGGATGCAGTTACGAGGATTTCCTATATGTGCAGCGTGTAGGTGTTGCCGCACCTTATCTGCTCAGCAAGCTCTTCATGCATCATTTTGCCGGTGTCGGCTCCATCGTAAACCTTTCCTCAACCCGCGCGTTTCAGTCGCAGCCCGATACCGAAGCATATACGGCTGCCAAAGGGGGCATTACCGCACTGACTCATGCGCTTGCCGTAAGCCTTTCGGGAATAGCCCGCGTCAATGCCATTGCTCCGGGATGGATTGATACCGGTAAGTTCCACGACGAAAGTTATGTTCCCGACTACACGGAAGGGGATATCATGCAGCATCCGTCACAACGGGTGGGAGAGCCCGAAGATATTGCCCGCGCCGTTGAGTTCCTGTGCGACGAACGCAATTCTTTCATCAACGGACAATGCATCACTATCGACGGCGGAATGAGTAAGCTGATGATTTATCACAACGACTGCGGATGGAGAAAAGAATAAAACAGTTATTAATTATTTTATAAAGATTCTTTATGTTATTACAATTATTATTTGTCCTTGTTGCGATAATTGTCGGCGCAAGAGTAGGCGGTATCGGACTGGGAATACTGGGCGGACTTGGTCTTGCCGTGCTGACTTTCGTGTTCGGGCTTCAGCCCACTGCTCCTCCGATAGATGTGATGCTTATGATTGTGGCAGTTATTGCGGCGGCAAGTTGCATGCAGGCAGCAGGGGGACTGGACCTGATGGTGAAGTGGGCAGAGAAGATTTTGCGGAAAAACCCGCATCACATTACGCTGCTTAGCCCGTTTGTGACATACTTTTTTACCTTTTTCGCCGGTACGGGACATGTAGCTTATTCCGTTCTTCCCGTCATTGCCGAGGTTGCCAAAGATACAGGTATTCGTCCGGAACGTCCGCTGGGTATCGCAGTCATCGCCTCGCAGCAGGCTATCACGGCCAGTCCGATATCGGCAGCAACGGTTGCCATGCTCAGCATGCTTGCCGGATACAATATTTCGTTGTTCGATATCCTGAAGATTTCCATTCCCTGTACGCTGATAGGAGTTCTCTTAGGAGCCTTGTACTCGATGAAAGTCGGCAAGGAACTGAAAGATGATCCTGAATATCAAAGACGACTGGCTGCCGGTGAAATTTCCGGTGACGGTTATCATACGGCAGAGGTGGCAAGCTATGGCAAGGCGTTAACTTCCGTCATTCTCTTTTTGGCTGCCACGATAGGCATCGTTTTGTTCGGATCGATCGACGGACTCCGTCCGACATTTGCAACGGCTCAGGGAGAAGTGCAGATGGAGATGTCGCACATTATTGAAATATTGATGCTTTCTGCCGCATCACTCATCCTGCTTCTGACTAAAACAGACGGTATAAAGGCGGCTAAATGTTCCGTATTCAATGCAGGAATGCAGGCTGTAGTTGCCATCTTTGGTATTGCATGGATGGGAGATACCTTCATTGCCGGAAACATGGAAGTGATGAAAGAGAACATCTTCGGTCTTGTTACCGATATGCCTTGGCTGTTTGGTGTAGCCTTGTTCCTGATGTCCATTCTGTTGTTCAGTCAGGCAGCTACCGTTCGTTCCCTGTTACCGCTTGGCATAGCACTGGGCATCTCTCCTTACATGCTCATCGCACTTTTCCCGGCAGTGAACGGCTATTTTTTCTTGCCCAACTACCCCACGGTGATAGCTGCCATCAACTTTGATACTACCGGAACGACACGAATAGGCAAATACCTGCTGAACCATTCGTTTATGATGCCCGGACTGATAGCGACGATTGTATCGGTTGTGCTGGGTATTGTGTGGGTTTCGATGATGTAACGAACGTAAGGAAACCGGTATATATGCAGTAAAAAAGTAATTAAATCGCTAAATTTGCTGACACACCATTTGAGGTGAAAATAGAATATAGAGGAGAATGTTAAATATCTGCATGCCCGAAATGCTTATTTCCTGTATTCTACTTATGTTATAAGTTAATCTTCTAAATAAAATTAACGTTTCTTCGCGGGAAAAGACGAAGAGATTCTACCCAAAACCTCGGGTTGTTTAGTACAAAAGATGCAGACGTTTCTGAAAAACGTCTGCATCTTTTTAGTTACCCCCCTGTTCGTTTAATTCATACCGTTTGGAAAGCCTTGTTTTTCTCTATTCAGCTTTCTTGAATAACCTGTTTCCATTTATCCTTTTGAATAATATTCCCTGCAATAAATTACGGTATGTTTAAGATATGATATATAGAAAAACATCCTGATCGGATTATATTGTCTTTGCTATCCTGCTGATAAAGCCCAAACGCTTGAGAATCTTATATTTCATGCCAGCCAAGATGGAAGCTCGGAATTATCTCGCAAAATACGGTAAAAAAAACATTTTGTCAAATTAACACAAGGGGCAATCAAAATGATTCAGGGCTGAACTATAAAAAATATAATCCATGTTGTTATCTTACAAGAATAAATAAAATAATCAATTCAGAAACTTATACAAACACCTAATGCAGGCTGCATTTTTTCCATTCCATTGGGAAACATCGAAGATACATTCGAACCCTTCAATGACAACTCGAAAGCTTCTTTGGCTTTTCTTTTATTTTTATGTGATACAACGAATAAAGGAATGCTGGAAATAGTTAGGCCTATACCTACACCTAAAATAATATCCCACGCTTTGCCATCATTCTTCCAATTGCTGTTAGTATATGCAGTGTTACTAATTTCTCCAATCCAGCCGACAACTGTTCCACAAACACCTAATCCAAGCGTACCAAAAGCATATCTTTTGAGCTTTTTATATCTTTCCCAGTAAGCCGTTTGTTCATATTTCTGTTGGAGCTTCATTTCTTTCCTATTTATAGATGAATAAACAAGAGAGTCAGACTTGTACTCTTTTGCGCTACTGGTTAATACCGCACAATGTAGAAGCAGAAAGAATAATACATACCTCATACGTGTAATTCTTTAATTAAGATTTATACAAATATAATCATATCGGACATATACTATATACGGATGATCCCTTTTAGGATATTTTTTAGGAAAATAGAAATAGTAACTCTGCTTTTACTTCAATGTCGGAGTGAGATTTCACTTTTAATCTCTCACTGAATAATTCCTGTATCGTTGTCTTTCAGCTGAATGGATTTGTTGACCGCCCGATATTTACGTCCTTTGTGCAGTCGCCAGGTTACAGTCAGACTGACGAGGTTGCAGATGTCCGTACTGTAAAGAGCTGTCGATTTCTGAAGATTACGGTTCAAGATATCTGTTTCGAACATCTTATACCGCTGTATCAAAGGCAACTGCCAGGCAAGGGCAAACTGGCAGGATTTGTACTGATAGGAACCTTTCAGCACAATACTGCTTCCGTTGTATCCCTTGGTTTCTCCTTCCAGAAAGCGCCATCCGTTGTCGGCATACGCCTGAAGCGAAAAGTTCCCCAAATAAGCCTGAACATTTCCCGTCAGGAAATAAGAAGTATAGCAGTGAGTATAGTCATACCCGAAATTGAAGCAGCGGAACAGTCCGCCGTATAAGGCCACGGAAAGTTTCTCGGGCAGCAGCCAGTAGTTGGCATATCCTGACGTCTGCAAGACATCGATTTCTTTTTGGTTACGCTGGGTATAGATAAACTGATCGTCTGCCGTCCGTTCGTACACCGCCATGTTCGGGCGATGACATAGTTTATAAAAGCCTTCGATGTATGCTTGCAGGCGAGCATTGGAGTATGATAGTCTGAGAGTGTGATATGTTTCTCTGTTAGGCTTGAGGTCAGGACTTCCGGCAGTCCATTCCATGCTGTTGGTACGAATCATGGCATCGCTGATCATGGCTATGCGGGAAGTACGTTCGTTCGACTGGAAATTATAGCTTACTTGCAGGGCATTGGTAAAATCGTAGCTCAGTGCCGCCTTCGGACAAAACGTCCAGTAGTCGTATGTATGTTCTTGTTGGCGGTAGTGCAGGTAGCTTGCGCCTACGCCTGCCGAATAACGCAATTTGCCCCAATAGCCTTTTATCTCAGAAAACAGATAGAGGCGATTGTTGTGCATCAGGGTGAGTGAAGAAACATCTCCCGTATATGCATTGTTCGTGTACTTCTGGCTGTAATTGATACCGGCGGTAAGGGTAAAAGGCTTCAGCTTGTTTTCGTAAATTGCTTCACTCAACAGCGAATAGGTCTTACCATCTACATTGTACCGGTAAGGAGAGCCTTCATCGTAACTGGTAGAAGAATTTGTATCGATATAGGTACCTACAGCATTCAGTGTAACCGACTGTCGAGGGGTGAGTTGCTGGAAATAATAAAGGTCGAGCACCGGACTTCCCGTCCGGCTGTTGTCTTGCTGGGTAGCGACGTACTCATTCGTTCCGTCCACTACATTTTTCCGGTTGAAGTCGCCCGGCACGTGATTGAAATCGCCGCTTAGCGATGCCTGAAACACATAACGTGTAGAATCAGCCAGATTGTAAGTCAGCTTCACACTATTATTAAAATATCGGCTGCGTGAAGCGATATCGTTACGCTGAATGGTATAGACTGAACCATCATTCAAGTGATAATAAGCTGTTTCCTCCATCCGGTCTCCCTCGAAATCCTTATATCCGAAGTCGTAGTTCAACGAAAATTCGCTTTTCCCCGTATTCCACTTACCATAAACCGTATAGTTTCCGTTTTTGGCATTCAGCGACTGGCTAAGGGAGGTACCGACTGTATATCCACTGCTTGCACGCCGTGTCGTGATATCGATAACGTAAGCGATTCCCTCACCGTAACGCACACCGGGATTATCGATGAAATCAATCTTGAGAATACTTTTCGGATCGAGCGACAACATTTCCGCCTGATCTACAATAATGCCATTGATGCGCAATTGTACGCTTCCTTTATTGTCGATAGCAGATATACTACGGGCATCTTCATCGATACGAATATTGGGCAGACTAAGCTTTTGCAAGACACTATACCCCGAGCTGGACGCTTCTTTCTGAGCATCGGAAGGGTAGAGCAACAAGCCGTCTGTTTTATGTACAATCCGTGCAGCTTTTACTTCTACTTCGCCAAGTTCGATACTCTGATCAGTAGTCTGTGCAGATACGGTAAGCGAAAAAAATATGAACGTGATGCCGATACAGCCTTTCCGGGCAGTCCGACTGATACCATATACCAAGGAATGCTCCGCAGAGGCATTACCTTGAAACTGATTTGTTAACCATTCCATTTGTTTCTGTTTTGATGTTTCGGAAACAAATGTAGAGGGTTGAGTCAGACTACTGCCAGAACAAACACTGACATTTGCCTGACATTTCGATGTCAGTTTTCTACCTTATTGATTTCCAGTGAATAATTCCGACCTCTATCTGCCACGATTTTCAGATCTGTATGCTCTTCTACTATTGGTTTCAGCCTACGAATAAGCGTGTAAAGCGTATCATTGGCATCCTCTTTCTTGGGCCAGAGTGCCGTACAGATAGCTTCTTTAGTCAATGAATGTGACGGTGCATTCCAAAATAGCAGCATGAGCTGCTGTTGCATGGGAGTAAAGCGGATAGGAGTGTGTGCCGCTGTATAAAACCGCCGGTCCGCTTCTGAATAAACCAGTCCCCCGAAACCGGTAACAACTTCCGGCTCTTCCTGTTTCTTTCTCAGATAGAGCCACGACAGCATCGCCCAAAGGAAAGCAGAAATCATGCAAGCAGCCGGAATACGCTGATCCGACATGCCGAACACGCTGGCGGCCGACAAGCGGGCATATCCCTTCAGTGCAAGTATTTCTCCCGCATGCTTGTCACGCACCATCAGTGTGTCGCTGCAAATAACATGCTCATCCGGCAATTGGTTCCGATAACGATTGTCTACCACATCGAAAGTAATAAATGCCGTTTTCTGCAACCGTTTATTCTTCAGATGGTGGCAAAACCGTTCGTCGGAAACCGCAATCAGTACTTGTCCGCCCGAAGTCTGACGAAGGTGTTTGTAAGTCTTTATCGTATCTTGTGTAATGATATAATCCCTATTCTCTTTAAGTGTCTGAACCAGCGCCTGATTCAAATCGGCTGTTATTTCATTTCTGGCAGTACAATAGTTGTGATGTCCAGCCAACAAAGAAGTCAGCATGAGCGTCAGAAATACGGCAACGGATAGTAATTTGCGGTTCATAAAATCAGAATTTATCTACTATTAGACACAAATGTAGCTAATATTTTTTGCCTGAGATATCGTATTGTGTGAAAAACATTATTGTTATAACTCTTTTTTCCTTTACATAAATAGATTTTATAGATTAAGATGAATAGTAACTTTAATGGCTAACTATACTTTTTCTTCTGCCAAGAAATCGTATCTTTGTTGAATCCTTATAATCTGATGGTGAAAAATACAGAAAAATAGTGCTGTCTTTACTCAGAAATACTTGTAATCTTCAGATAAAACAAGGAATAGGATATAAAAAATCATTAACATTTTAATATTAAGAGAAACAAGAATGAAGACATTTTATCTCATGGCAATGGGATTTTGCCTGACTTTAAATCTCAATGCTCAGCGAAGTGAATACTTGCTGGAAAAAGGATGGAAGTTTACGAAAGGAGAGGTGAGCAACGCCGAAGCTCCCTCATTTAATGATACCAAGTGGGAAACTGTAACCATTCCGCACGATTGGGCGATTTTCGGACCTTTCGACAAGAATAATGATTTGCAGAACGTGGCTGTTACACAGAATTTTGAAACCCAGGCAAGCCTGAAGACCGGACGTACGGGAGGGCTGCCATACGTGGGTACGGGATGGTATCGTACAACATTCCATTCTACTCCCGGCAAACAGACCACACTGATTTTCGACGGGGCAATGAGTGAGGCACGAGTGTTCGTCAACGGAAAGGAGGCTTGCTTTTGGCCTTATGGCTATAATTCGTTTTATTGTGATGTTACCGGACTGGTAAATGAAGATGGTAAAAATAACGTACTTGCCGTGAGATTGGAGAATCGTCCTCAGTCATCGCGCTGGTATCCGGGTGCAGGACTTTACCGGAATGTGCATGTGGTAACGACGGAAAAAATTCATGTACCGGTATGGGGTACTCAAATTACGACTCCGTTTGTGAAGGATGAATATGCTTCTGTCTGCCTTCATACTACGATTCTGAATGCAGAAAAGACGGAGCTAACTGTGACGACGGACATTGTGGATGCCGATGGACAGGTGGTTTCGACCAAAACTAATAAGGGATACATTAATCACAATCAGCCTTTTACGCAGAATTTTATTGTGGAGCAGCCGAAACTTTGGTCGCCCGAAACTCCAATATTGTATAAAGCGGTGTCGAAAATCTATGCGGGCGATACGTTGCTCGATACGTATACTACACGTTTCGGTATTCGTACCATCGAATATGTGCCCGACAAAGGTTTTTACTTGAACGGGAAACGCCGCAAATTTCAGGGAGTGTGCAATCATCACGACCTGGGGCCTTTGGGAGCGGCTGTCAATGTGGCGGCACTCCGTCATCAGTTGACGTTGCTCAAGGACATGGGATGTGATGCGATCCGTACTTCACATAACATGCCTGCGCCCGAGTTGGTTGAGCTTTGCGATGAAATGGGCTTCATGATGATGCTTGAGCCGTTCGACGAATGGGATATTGCCAAGTGTGACAACGGGTATCACCGCTTCTTTAACGAGTGGGCGGAAAAGGATATGGTGAACATGCTTCGCCAGTACCGGAACAATCCGTGTGTCGTGATGTGGAGTATCGGCAACGAGGTGCCTACACAGTGGAGTCCGGAAGGCTACAAGGTGGCGAAGTTCTTGCAGGATATCTGCCATCGGGAGGATCCGACGCGTCCGGTAACTTGCGGTATGGATCAGGTGAAGAGTGTGCTGGCAAATGGCTTTGCTGCGATGCTTGATATTCCGGGCCTGAATTATCGTGCACACATGTACGACGAGGCTTACGAGCGTTTGCCGCAAAATCTCATTCTTGGGTCGGAAACGTCGTCTACCGTCAGCTCACGTGGCGTATATAAGTTCCCGGTGGAGCGTAAGGCAGGTGCGATGTACGATGACCATCAGTCGTCGTCGTACGATCTGGAGTATTGCAGTTGGTCGAATATTCCTGACATTGATTTTGCTCGTGCTGAAGATCACGACTGGACCATCGGACAGTTTGTATGGACGGGCTTCGATTATTTAGGTGAGCCAAGCCCGTATGATACGAATGCATGGCCGAACCATAGTTCGATGTTCGGCATCATCGATCTGGCATCTATTCCGAAAGATCGTTATTATCTGTATCGTAGTGTATGGAACAAGGAGGCTGAAACGCTGCACATCCTGCCGCACTGGAACTGGGAAGGACGTGAGGGAGAAAAGACTCCGGTGTTTGTATATACAAATTACCCTTCAGCTGAGTTATTCATCAACGGAAAGAGTTACGGACGGCAGACCAAGCGTAAGGATGGAACGGTGGAAAACCGCTACCGGTTGATGTGGTACGATGCGGTTTACCAGCCGGGAGAAGTAAAGGTGGTGGCTTACGACGAACAGGGTAATCCGGCTGCCGAAAAGATTGTCCGCACAGCAGGCAAGCCGCATCACATTGAACTGGTAACGGATCGTACTTCGCTTCAGGCGGATGGTAAGGACTTGGCGTATGTTACGTTACGTATTGTCGACAAGGATGGCAACTTGTGTCCGAACGACGGACGGCTGGTCAGCTTCAAAGTGAAGGGAGCAGGTAAGTACCGTGCTTCGGCAAACGGCGATCCTACCTGTCTCGATTTATTCCACAAGCCGGAAATGCATGCTTTCGGAGGTATGCTTACGGTGATCATTCAGTCGGGAGAAAAGGTTGGCGATATAGAACTTCAAGCCACGGCCAAGGGCGTGAAGGCCGGAATTATCCGTATTCCGGTAAAATAAGTCTGTTTTAAGAAATTTATTACCCTTTTTTGCCCTTCACGCCCTTCACACTGCTGCTGAAACAATCGGAAATCGGCAGTATCTATGAAGGAGGTGAGGGGTAAAAATTATAGAGAGAAGTGCTTAGAATAAAGAAGAATAAGTAAAAAAAGAGAATATGAAACGTGGTATAATTTGCATAGAAACAGAATGACAGATAACTAAAAAGCAAAACAGATTAAGTTTAAACTCTGAGCCATCGATGAAATTTGTCAGTAAATTGTATAGAATTCCATATATTTTTACAGAATAGTATCAGGCTTTATTTATCACAAGTAATTCATAATAATATTAGAAAAGATGAATAATATATACGGGAACCAGTGTAAAAGCGATAATATTTTTACACAGAAAGCGCGATTGCTCCAATCTATGTATAGAGTAGAAATAGAGGAAAAAGAAGGGGTTGGACCCACAAGAACTTCCAAGAGAAAATACGGGAACATGATTACTGGAGGCGAAGTTTCTGGGAAAAACTTTTTAATGAAAGAAACTTTCGAATATGCCAAAGAGAGAGTCAAAAATAGGAAAAATGGTGAAACAATAGATGAATTCCGATTGTTCAATAATTTGCTTTCGAGTATGCCCATGGCATTCAATTTATTTCATCCTCTAATGTTACTCTTGAAACAAAATCCAGATAAGGTAACGCTTGCCATAAAATCTGTTTTTAAAGATATTCCAGTATTTTGTGTAACGGAGATAGGTCTGGAGTTCATACCGACACCGACCGAAAAATATACGAAAGACAAATCGGCTATGGATGCCTATATTAAATTCCTGGATGATAAGGGTGATAAGTATATCATTGCAATCGAAACAAAATATACGGATGTGCTTGGAGTAAACGAAGCACAAAAATGTGAGGAGCAGAAACAAATGCTCATTGATACAGGTTTATTCGACGATATATTTAAAGGGCTATTAATAGATCATAAAATAAAGCTTACACAAATTTATAGAAATCTTTTACTTACAGAACGGTACAGAATCGTTGAAGGACTGAAAGACTCGTATTCTGTAGTGCTTTCTCCTAAGGAGCATCCGTCAACGGAAGAAGAAATCCGGTCGGTTACAACATATTTGAAACCGGAATATGCTTGTAAGCTGAGTGCAATCACACTGGAAAATTTTGTAGATACAATGATTCTCTATTTACCGGAATATTACGCACAAGTTTATAAGAGATTTAAAAAAAGATACTTGGAGTTTGGAAGGTGTATTTGATATATTAAATATTATATTTCCAAATAAAGTTATTTACTATAATAAATATCATATATTAATTGGAAATATTCTATATAAGGTCGTCATAAATATTATATTGAAAAATTGGTGATTCCATGTGAATAACAGGTAAAAAGGCATCTTTAGAGAGGATGATATAGGTTGGATGCTTGTAAGGAAAAATTTAATAGGATGAGAAGCTGCAGATCTTCTGCAAAAAACGTCAGCACGTTTTGAGAAATTTGTCTCGACGTTTTTTTTAAATTTGTACAAAAAATATTTTTCTCTCGGCACGTTTTTCGCGACTACTGCTGAGGGGCTGTAGAGGACATCCAGAGGAAAATTTCAGATAAGGAGCCGATATGATTTGTGTAAAAATATTTTTTGCTAAAAGTGGCTGGAGATAGTATAAGAAAAGAGGGAAATATCCTGAACCTTGCAGGATATTTTCCCTCTTTCTTTTATGGAATTTCTAACAATTAATTACAGAATAGATTTTACTGTTTCCAGCATACCTTTTGTCTGAATGCTGTCCAGATCGGCTTTTACAGCAGCAGTCAGGCCCGGGATGTTGTTCAAGTTCTCGCCCCAGATAGATTCTGCTCCCAGTACGCCTTCGGCAACTTTCTGAGTATCGCCTGTAGCCCAAAGTTGTTTCAGCAGATCCATGATGTCCTGTGCGTCGTTTGGTACGATTTCTGCTCCGTCTTCACGTACACCGCCTTTGTAGTAAGTGATAATGGCTGCAAGACCCAGTACCAGTCCTTTCGGAAGTTCTCCCTTGCGTTCCAGATATACTTTCAGGCCCGGCAGGTCACGAGTCTGGAATTTCGGGAATGAGTTCAGCATGATGGAAGTAACCTGATGGTCGACAAACGGATTGTTGAAACGTTCCAGAACGTCGTGAGCAAATTTTTCGAGTTCTGCCTTCGGAAGGTTCAGGGTTTCCATCAGCTCGTCGAACATTACTTTGTGGATGTACTTGCCGATAACCGGATGCTGGCAGGCATCGCGAACAATATTTACGCCCGACAGGTAAGCTACCGGTGACAATACGGTGTGAGGACCGTTCAGCAAGGTAACTTTTCTTTCATGGTAAGGAGCTTCAGACGGTACGAACAATACGTTCAGTCCGGCTTTGTCGGCAGGGAATTCTTTGGCAACTTCCTGCGGAGCTTCGATAACCCACAAGTGGAAAATTTCGCCCTGTACAACCAGGTTATCATCGTACTGTAATTTTTCTTTAATCTCAGCAATTTCCTTGCGCGGGAATCCCGGTACGATACGGTCTACCAGTGTAGCGTATACGCCGCAGGCTTTTTCGAACCAGTTCTTGAAATCATCGCCCAAGTTCCACAATTCGATGTACTGGTAGATGGTTTCTTTCAACTTATGTCCGTTCAGGAAAATCAATTCGCACGGGAAAATGATCAAACCTTTTGACATATCGCCGTTGAAGGTTTTGTAACGGTGATACAATAACTGAGTCAGTTTTCCGGGATAAGAAGAAGCAGGAGCATCGGTCAGCTTGCAAGAAGGATCGAATGCAATACCAGCTTCGGTTGTATTTGAGATTACGAAACGCATTTCAGGCTGTTCGGCCAGTTTCATGAATTCGTCGTTTTGTGTATAGGGATTCAGTGCACGGCTGATAACGTCGATAAGTGTCAGACTGTTTACGGTTTCGCCTTTATCGAGTCCTTGCAGGTTAACGTGGTACAGGCAGTCCTGTGCGTTCAGCATGTCTACCATACCTCTGTCGATAGGCTGTACGACAACTACGCTGCTGTTGAAGTCGGTTTTCTGATCCATGTTATAGATAATCCAATCTACGAATGCACGTAAAAAATTACCTTCACCAAACTGGATGATTCTCTCTGGACGAACTGTTTTGTTTGCAGTTTCTTTGTTTAATGCTTTCATACTTGTATATTTTAAGTTCCGTATTTTTACAATTTAATCTTCTCTTTATTAGAATAGGTGTAAAGAGAAAAATAGTATTCGATTGATGGTAAAATATATTTATAAATAACGTTTTTCTTTTCTTTCAAAGAGATTAATTTTATTAAATAATCGCTGCAAATATACGAAATATTTTGTTATTCCAAATAAAATTTCTACTTTCGTGTTCGATAACGGCAAATAAAACGAAATTGATGTTGAACAACACAAATTCTACTACCGTTATTCGATTTTTATGAAAATACCGAACAAAATACATAAACTCAAAAATAAAGCTTTATGAAAAAATTTATGGATGAAAACTTCCTGCTTAAAACGGAAACTGCGCAGGAATTGTATCACAATCATGCAGCCAAGATGCCTATTATCGACTATCATTGTCACTTGATTCCGAAAATGGTGGCCGACGACTATCAGTTCAAGTCTATTACAGAAATCTGGCTAGGCGGTGACCATTACAAATGGCGTGCAATGCGTAGCAACGGGGTAGACGAACGTTATTGTACGGGTAAGGACACTACCGATTGGGAAAAATTCGAAAAATGGGCCGAAACAGTCCCTTATACATTCCGCAATCCGTTGTATCACTGGACTCATCTGGAACTGAAAACTTGCTTTGGAATTGAAAAAATCTTGAATCCGTCTACTGCCCGCGAAATCTTCGATGAATGTAATGCCAAGCTGGCAACTCCTGAATATTCGGCACGTAACCTGATGCGCCGTTACCATGTTGAAACGGTATGTACAACTGATGATCCGGTTGATTCACTGGAATATCATATCGCAACACGCGAAAGTGGTTTCGAAATCAAGATGTTGCCTACATGGCGTCCTGACAAGGCTATGGCTGTAGAAGTTCCGACAGACTTCCGTGCGTACATGGAAAAATTATCGGAAGTAAGCGGTGTGACTATTTCTTCATTCGACGATATGGTAGCTGCGTTGCGCAAACGCCATGAATTCTTCGCCGAACAGGGCTGTAAGTTGTCCGATCATGGTATCGAAGAGTTCTATGCTGAGGATTATACAGATGCTGAAATCAGAGCCATCTTTAATAAAGTGTATGGTGGTACGGAACTGACCAAGGAGGAAATCCTGAAATTCAAGTCGGCTATGCTGATTGTATTTGCTGAAATGGACTGGGAAACCGGATGGACTCAGCAGTACCACTACGGTGCTATCCGTAACAACAATACGAAGATGTTCAAGCTTTTGGGCCCTGATACTGGTTTCGATTCTATCGGTGAGTTCACGACTGCAAAGGCTATGGCGAAGTTCCTGGATAAACTGAATACTGAAGGCAAGCTGACAAAAACTATTTTGTATAACTTGAATCCGTGTGCCAACGAGGTTATCGCTACTATGCTGGGTAACTTCCAGGATGGCTCTATCCCTGGAAAGATTCAGTTCGGTTCAGGATGGTGGTTCCTCGATCAGAAGGATGGCATGGAAAAACAGATGAACGCCTTGTCATTGCTGGGATTGCTGAGCCGCTTCGTCGGTATGCTGACTGATTCTCGTTCGTTCTTGTCGTACCCGCGTCATGAATATTTCCGTCGTACGTTGTGTAATCTGTTGGGTAATGATGTAGAAAACGGTGAAATTCCGGAATGCGAAATGCCACGTGTACAGCAGATGGTGGAAGATATCTGCTACAACAATGCGAAAAAATTCTTCGAATTCTGATTATAAAAGAATAGTAATTTGTGGAAGGGGGTCTGCATGGATATTGGCAGGCTCCTTTCTTTTTTGTACTTTTGTGCTTCCAAAAAATAAAGAATACAATAATATATGGAGGTACGATTTCTTAGTCTGGGTAGCGGAAGCAGCGGCAACTGTTATTACCTGGCGACAAAAACATGTGGAATATTGATTGATGCGGGTATCGGCATACGAAATATAAAGAAGATATTCAAGGATTATGCGTTGAATCTGGATACTGTGCGTGCAGTATTTGTAACCCATGATCATGCTGATCACATCAAAGCGGTAGGTCATCTGGCGAAGAAGCATAATATTCCAATCTATTCAACTCCGGAAGTGCATGCCGGTATCAACCGGAGTTATTGCATGACAGAAAAACTGGATGCCGAACATACTCGTTTCATACGCAAGGGGGAAACTGTTGAGCTGGGGGATTTTAATGTAACGTGTTTCGAGGTGCCTCATGATGGTACAGATAACGTTGGATATTGCATACAGGTGGAAGATAAAATATTCTCTTTCCTGACTGATATTGGTCATATTACAGATACGGCGGCTACATATATTGACCGTTCTGATTATTTGGTACTGGAAGCTAATTATGATGAAGCTATGCTGCAAATGGGACCTTATCCTCGGTACCTGAAAGAGCGTATCGCCGGTCCTAACGGACATATGAGCAACCGGGAAATGGCTAATTATCTGGCCGAGCATTTCCCTTCCCGACTGAAATATCTCTGGCTTTGCCACCTGAGTAAGGATAACAATCATCCGGACTTGGCATATAAAACAGTGGAAACGGCATTCAAGCAATATGGTATATCAATAGGAGATGGGGGAGTTCAGGTTATCCCGTTGAAACGAACTACGCCTTCCGAATTATATTGCTTGAAATAATTCTCAGGCCAATCTGCAAAACGGCATTGCATTTTTAATTTTATATGTAAAAATCTCTCTGCTCTTTCTGCTTTTTTATGTAATATCAGATAAGAGCTGGGAGATTTTTCTTTGGATATAGCATGGGAGTTTACCGTTCTTTCTGCTTTTGCCTTGAAACGGCTTACACTTTATAGTACCTTTATTTTCTGTAAAGACTTATCATAAGGTAAATGCTACCTGAAAATCTGAGATAAAAAATATGCAGGTAAACCAGAATTTGTTTTCCCGATTTACCTGCATTCTGATTATTATGCAAGAAAGTATTATTTCTTATTCATACGTTCCTGACGTTCTTTCTGAAGGCGCTCCTGCTCTTTCTGCAGAGCTTCCAGCTTAGCCATCAGTCCGCTTGTCTTTCTCTCTGAAGGAGCTTTCTTATTAGCTTCAAGTTGTGCCAGTAATTTCTTTTCATCGGTCATACGGCGCATAATCCACATGGTAATAATACCGATCAAACCTGAAATGAAATAATAGTAACTCAATCCGGAAGCATACTCATTGAAGATGAAGAAGAACATGACAGGCATGATGTACATCATCCACTTCATGGCAGCCATTTGAGGATTGTTGCCCATATCTTGCTGTTTCATCATGATGATCTGATTTAAAACTGTTGTTATACTAAACAACAGACAGAACAAACTCAGGTGAGTTCCCAGCAAAGGAATATGGGTACTCCAGCTGATTAAGTCATCGTATGCGGAAAGGTCGCTTGCCCACAGGAAGCTCTGCTGACGCAATTCAATAGCGTTAGGCACAAAGAAGAACAGTGCCATGAACACCGGAGTCTGGATAAGCATAGGAAGACATCCTCCCATCGGGCTTACACCATACTGACTGTATAGTGCCATTGTTTCCTGTTGTTTCTTCAACGCATCTTCCTGTTTCGGATATTTAGCATTGATCTTATCGACATACGGCTTCAATGCACGCATCTTTGCCGACGAAATGAATGATTTCCAAGTAGTCGGAAGTACCAGAATCTTAACAATAATGGTCATCAGCAAGATTACGATACCCATACTCAGTCCCCAGCTTGACAGCCAGTCGAAAAGATTGATGGTGAACCAGCGGTTAATCAAACGAATAATCGGCCATCCCAGATAAACCAAATCTTCAAGTTCCTGATCTTTATCCTTGAACGACAAATCATTGGAAGCTAAAAGAGTTTTAAAGTGATTCGGTCCGAAATAGAACTGGAAATGACTGGGCTGTGCTCCTGTCGGATCGAAAGCCGCCTTCATTTCAGCTGAATAGCTCTTCATGTAACCACTTCCTTTTTGTTCCATCTTTGACTCGAGCGTTGCATTTTCAAAATTCTTTTCTGCCATGAAGACACACGAAAAGTACTGATTCTTGAAAGCTACCCAGTCAAGAACTTCTGGAATGGTTTCTTTTTCATCCTTTGTTTCACTCAAGTAGTCGAAACTGTCGTCTACAGGCTTGTAAGTAAGTGAGGTATACCGCTGTTCGAAAGTGTAACCTTTTTCCATCTGACGAGCACGCTGTTTCCAGTCTACGCTCATGGTCTTAACAGAAGGAGAGAAGAAATTCTGCAAGCCGTTTGCTTGAACGGTAAAGTCTACTACATATGAATTCGGGAGCAACTTATAGATGAAATCCAGATGACCGCCATTGGCTGCGTTCAGACGCATGGTAACAGTGCTGTCTGTTACATCTGTAGCCTGAAAATACATTTGGCTGCTCAGTATGTTTTCATTTTTACCATCAAAGCCAAGGCTCAGAGAAGCATCTTTTCCATCGAAAAGAACCAAAGGCTGATGCTGCTGGTCGTTGTATTCCTTTAGCATGGCCTTGCAAACCCGTCCACCTTTGTTCGAGAAGGTAAGTTGAACCAAATCGTTCTCTAACGTAGTAAATTGCTCTGTTCCCTGCGAAGACTGAAAGAACAGAGATGTAGAATCCGGCAATACAGGCTGTGATGCTGCAATTTCTTGAGCTTTACGCATCTGCTCTTGTTTTTGTGCTACAGCCTGAATTGAATCCTGATAATGTTGTGCACGTGTCATTTCCTCCTGACTGGGGCGATTGTAGATTCCGAAACCTACAATAACCGCTCCAATCAAGGCAAATCCCACTAACGTGTTTTTGTCCATTTCTTTCTATTTACAAATTAATACCTATTATTTATCGATAGCCGCTTTGACGAACGATAAGAAAAGAGGATGTGGTTTCAATACCGTACTGCTGTATTCCGGATGGAATTGTGTTCCGATATACCATTTCAAAGTAGGAATTTCTACGATTTCTACCAGATCAGATTCCGGATTGATACCTACACATTTCATGCCAGCTTTCTCGAATTCAGCTTTATAATCATTATTGAATTCATAGCGATGGCGGTGACGTTCCTGGATATGTTCAGTCTTATAAGCCTGATATACCTTTGAGTTTGGATCGAGTACACATTCATAAGCACCCAGACGCATCGTTCCACCCATATTAGTAATAGACTTTTGTTCCTCCATGATATCAATTACATTATGAGGAGTCTTTTCATCCATTTCACGACTGTTTGCATCTGCATATCCCAATACATTACGAGCAAATTCAATAGCCATGCACTGCATACCCAAGCAAATACCGAAGGTCGGAACATCGTGTGTACGACAATATTTCAAGGCAACGAACTTTCCTTCAATTCCACGCTGACCAAATCCCGGACAGATAATAACGCCATCCATATCCTTCAGCATTTCCTCTACATTTTCATCATTCAACTTTTCACTGTTGATGAAGTGGATGTCTGCTTTGCGGTCGTTATATGTTGCTGCCTGTGACAATGCTTCCAAAATAGACTTGTATGCATCCTGCAAATCATATTTTCCAACCAATCCGATTGTAACCTTTTCAGTTGCATTATGACGGCGGTTAAGGAATTCTTTCCATGGACCAAGTTCTGGAGTTTCACCGACAGGAAGTCCCATCTTTTCAAGGATAGTTACATCCAGCTTCTGTTCCTGCATGCGGAGAGGCACTTCGTAAATTGTCGGCATATCCATTGACTGTACTACAGCATTGTCGTCTACATTACAGAATAAAGCAACTTTTTTCTTCAGATTGGTATTAAGGTTATGCTCCGTACGCAATACCAGAATATCAGGCTGAATACCTACCGATTGAAGTTCCTTTACAGAATGCTGAGTCGGTTTAGTCTTCAGTTCACCAGCAGCAGCCAAATAAGGAACATAAGTAAGGTGTACACACAAGGCATTCTTGCCCAATTCCCATTTCAACTGGCGTATACTTTCCAGATAAGGCAATGATTCGATATCACCTACTGTACCACCAATTTCTGTAATGACAAAATCGAACTTATATTTATTTCCCAGCAATTTGACATTACGCTTAATTTCATCGGTAATATGAGGGATAATCTGAATTGTTTTACCCAGATAGTCACCACGACGTTCCTTATCGATAACACTCTTGTAGATACGGCCGGTTGTGATATTATTCGCTTTGGTTGTCTGAATACCAAGGAAGCGTTCGTAATGTCCCAAGTCCAGATCGGCTTCATGCCCATCAACTGTCACGTAACACTCTCCGTGTTCATAAGGGTTCAAGGTTCCCGGGTCAATGTTGATATACGGGTCGAACTTTTGTATAGTTACGCTGTAGCCTCTGGCCTGCAGCAATTTACCGATAGATGATGATATAATACCTTTACCTAATGAAGAGGCAACACCACCTGTTACGAAAATGTACTTTGTTTCTGCCACAATATAATTGTTTTAAAGTGATTTATTAATCTAACACTACTATTCAAAGTTGCAAAATTATAAAAAAAAGCCAAATCTCCCACAAGGAAAACAACAAAACATTACAAAGAACTAATTAGTCGACAAGAACTTGAGTAAAAACAAGGACACAATTTGTTATAATATCATTTTATATGACTAAATTTAATTGTATTTTTGCAGGAAAATTGACGAATAAGAATAAGAATGAAAACACTAGGTATGTTTATAACTATGTCCTTCCTGATAAATGAAGCGAGTCAGGCTAAGGAATTACAAGACTTAACATTAGCTAACGATACGATTGTAGAAAGTATCAAGCAAGCAGAGGGTCTGAAACAAGCTAGTTCCGCCGATACAGTATACCGTAAGAAGGTTGTAGAAACTGTGAAAGCGAAAATGGCGCAATCAGCGTCTTTACGGATTAACCCTTCCGTAAAAAAATTCCAAGCTTTTTTATACGGTTTCCGTCAAAATTATCAGGATATGCTGGACCGCTGGGATGATATTTTCTTACCGGAGGCTCCATCGTGGATTCGTTCTAATCCAGATTTTTACAAGCTTATTGTGCCGGCTACTTATTATTCAGAACCGATTGAGCAGGCTTTCTCCATAGACGACTGGAAACCTGTTATTCCTTTTGTAAAGGAAGATGCCATAAAAGATTCTGTTTTTCAGGTTCCACGGCTGACACAATCGGCTGATATTAATAAGGAGGTAAACAAACAGCTGCTTACGTTCTATCTACAGTATCCTAATCTGGTGCATAAAAATGAAAATGATTTGAAGGGAATAGAACCTTTATCGGATAAGTTGAAGGTAAGAAAGCCCAAAAAAGAAAAAGTATTTTATCTGGTGGGAGCAGCTTCGCAAACCGGACAGGTGAGAGAAAAGGACTTGCTGGTTGTAAAACCGAACTTCTGGTCTTTCAGCGGAAATGGATATGCGCAATTCTCACAGAACTATATTTCAGACAACTGGTACAAAGGAGGTGAAAGTACAGTTTCGTTACTTTCGGGAGCTGTATTGCAGCTTAACTATGACGACAAGCAAAAAATACAATTCGAGAACAAACTGGAGTGGAAACTTGGTTTTATCTCAGCTCCGTCTGATACCGTGCATCAATATAAGACAAGTGAAGACTTGATCCGTTTAAGTTCAAAGTTTGGTTATAAAGCCATTACCAACTGGTATTATACGGTTTCGGCAGAATTTAAGACACAGTTCTTTTCCAATTATGAAACGAACTCCGACAACTTGGTTTCTTCTTTATTATCTCCGTCTGAGTTGAATATCGGTATCGGTATGGATTATAAGTATACAAGAGACGCAGTTTGTAATTTGTCTGTACTGATTAATCCGTTCAACTACACACGCTATAGTGTGGCAAGTGATAGAATCGATCCTACAAAGTTTAATATCGATGCGGGAGAGAAAGTAAAGAACCAGTTGGGTTCCCGATTGGAAGCTACGTTGAAATGGATTGTCCTGACTGGTCTGACATGGGAGTCTCGTTTTTCTTATACGACAAACTATGAACAAGTCTTGTCGGAATGGGAAAATACCTTCACCTTTGCTTTCAACAAATACTTCTCTACGAAACTGTTTGTTCATACTCGTTTCGACGATTCAGTTTCTAAAGCCGATCCGGAAGACAGTTACTTCCAGTTACAGGAACTGCTTAGCTTTGGTGTAAGTTATACTTGGTAATTATTAATAAACTCAATATAAAATGCCATCATTTGTTCAGATACTTGATTTTATAGGAACATTTGCTTTCGCCATCAGTGGCATCCGCCTGGCATCAGCTAAACGATTTGACTGGTTTGGCGCATACATTGTAGGTCTGGCAACAGCAATCGGTGGAGGAACCTTGCGTGACGTTATGCTAAACGTCACGCCTGTCTGGATGACAGACCCTATTTACTTGATCTGTACTGCCTTTGCAATGTTCTTTGTTATCATTTTTGGAAAATATCTTATTCACTTGAACAACACCTTCTTTCTTTTCGACAGTATCGGATTGGCCTTGTTCACCGTTGTAGGCTTTGGAAAAAGCATTTCGTTGGGCTATCCTTTCTGGGTAGCTATCATCATGGGTAGTATAACGGGAGCGGCAGGAGGAGTCATTCGTGATGTATTCATCAATGAAATTCCATTGATTTTCCGTAAGGAAATCTACGCAATGGCATGTGTCATAGGAGGACTGGTTTACTGGATTTGCCTGCAGATAGGACTGGAAACGTACATTTCACAAATAATGGGAGGGGTTACGGTTTTCATCGTTCGCATTCTTGCCGTTAAATATCAGATAACCTTACCGATACTGAAAGGCGATGAAACCGGAACAGAAGAGTGAGAAAGAGAAATTCTCTTTTTGTAAAGACATAAAAATCCAACTGAAAATCGTTCCAGATTATTCAGTTGGATTTTTTATTTTCAGGAATAGCTGAGTTTTACTTCAATGTTCCAGCTTCTGCCTGCTGAATCATTTGCTGGCTGGCATACATATATACTTCTACACGACGAT